>JAJDBI010000150.1 GCA_029261435.1 Nitrospinaceae bacterium | reverse complement strand
GGCCTGCAAGAGCTCCATTGTGTATGAACCCAGGGTCATTTTTAGATATCAACAAGGCCGCGATAACTCCTCCGGCCATTGCAAAAAGTGAATTGACAGCCACTAACCCCGATATACCTTGTAATGTGGCGGCAGACATAACATTAAAACCAAACCAGCCTACGCAAAGCATCCAGCTTCCCAGTGCCATGAACGGAACGTTGCTGATGGGGATAGGACGACTTCGACCTTTTGAGTCCCATCGTCCAAAACGAGGACCGAGTACAATTACCCCTGTCAAGGCTATCCATCCGCCCATTGAATGGACGACTACAGAGCCGGCGTAATCATGAAAAGGCACTCCGCCTGTCAGTTCGGCCAGCCAGGAACCTTCTTGCCCCAGAAAGGTGATTTGTCCCCATACCATGCCTTCAAATAATGGGTAGGCGACGCCGACAAAAATAGCAGCGGCAAAAGCCTGAGTCCAGAACTTGGATCGTTCGGCAATGCCACCGGAAATGATGGCCGGAATGGCGGCGGCAAATGTTAACAAAAAGAAAAAATGGACCAGATCATAGCCTTGGTTTTCCGCTAGTAATTCGCTGGCTGGTTGAAACAGGAAAAGTCCGTAGGCAATACCATATCCAATGGCGAAATAGACCAGAGTTGAAATGGCGAAATCTACGAGTATCTTTACCAGTGCATTGACCTGGTTTTTCTTTCGCACTGTGCCGACTTCGAGAAATGCAAATCCTCCATGCATGGCAAAAACCATTACTGCACCAAGCATCATGAATAGGACATCTCCACTATTTGCGAGAGAACTAAAGTTTTCTTCCATTATCTTTTCCCCATTTTCAGGATTTATGAATTTGGTTACTCATCATTTTATCCTTTTTAGGGGCTTAAGCCATTTTTAGAGGGACCGGATTACATTAATAACTAATGATTTATCGACTTATTAGCCTCAGAGCAAAAGGAAAAACTTTAAATATGAGCTTATTCAAATAAACTATAGCTAGTCGACCCGCCAAAATAAACAGAATTAAGGATTCGGGCTATAAATTTCGAGGGATTACTACAAGTTTAGAGATGGGATGATATGTGTAACTATAATAAAATAAGCTGGTTATGCGATGTTTGGGATCTTGGTTTCAATGTTTCAATGGCTAAGGCAGGAAATGATCGCAGGATCGCTGAAAATTTTTCCCATTATCTCCGAAAGGTTGTCGTTGAGTAAGTTTTCATTTGGGAAACTGGCCGGGCTGATACCAGATCGGTTTTTTCTGGATGAAAAATTCTTGCTGACTCTTTTTTTCTGATTGTTACAGATGGCTTTAATATCGGCCTTAACCTGAATATTTATTTTTGGCGGATTTTCCTGGTAGCGGCTTTTTATATTTAATATTTCAAGTTCCAAAGTTCTTTCGGATTTTAAGGTGAAGTTTTTAGGAGCAAACCCCAGCATTGATAATGCTTGCCGAACTCGAGTGGTAAAAATATCCTTCAGGTCTCCTTGTGAAATGACGGTGAACTTTCGTACTTTGAATCCGCCCTGCCATTTCGAAATGACATTGCTGGAACGGGAGTCAACAACTTTGACGGCCACTGTAAGTCCGTTACCAATATTTGAGTTGTGGATGGGAATGGATGGATTGATGAGAATCCGATGACTATTCGCACACCCTGATAAGATGACAAAAAGGGCTAAAGCCGATATAGTGAGGATTTTCGAAGATATTAATTTCATTTGCGATTAGAATTAAGAAGTTCTTTATTGTAGTTTATCTTTCCTGTTAAATTAAGTTTAAAATGAAATCTATCAAAATTAAGTTTGTAAAAAAAGGAATGGTGACGGCCACCGAAGTGAAAGATCGAATGGGTAGGACACTATTGGCTTCAGACCAGCCTCTTACCCTGCAAAACTTAAAAACCCTTAAAGCCTGGGGTATCACTGAGATTAATGTGAAGAGCCCTGATGAGCCCAAAAAAAACTCTAAAGAGGGTCCAGTCACTGTGAAAGCCCCCCCAGAGATTATTAAAGAACAGGAAACCCTGTTTAAATATTCCGACCGAAGACACCCTGCGGTAGCTGAGCTGTATGATGTTTGTTTGGCGAGAAAAGTTCAAATGAGGCAGGAAGAGCAATGACAGAGGAAAAGAAGCTGGATCTACGTGCACTGATTGAGCAGTCTCCGCAAATATCATCACTTCCAACAATTTTTTACCGAATTAATGAGGCTGTGGAAGACCCTGAATGCTCATTTGTGGAAATTGGAGAGATCATTAGTGGCGACCCTTCTCTTGCCGCACGACTCTTGAGAATTGTGAACAGTTCTTTTTTTGGTTTTCCTAGCAAAATAGAAACGATCACTCATGCTGTAACGATTGTTGGGATGGCTCAGTTGAATGATCTTGCTCTGGCAACAACGGTGGTCAATCAATTTAAGGGCATTCCCAAAGACTTGATCGATATGAAAAAGTTTTGGTTTCATAGTGTAGCGACGGGGCTGGCGGCAAGAATCATTGCTGTTTATCGTAGAGAACCTAATGCGGATAGATTTTATTTGATGGGAATGCTTCATGACCTGGGACGATTGGTTTTATTCCTGAATCTCTCTGAGCAGATGCAAAAGGCCATAAGCCTCTACGAAAAAGAAGGACTATTACATGTTGCTGAAAATCAGACTTTTGGGACTGACCATGCAGGTGTAGGTGGTATGTTGCTGGAAGTGTGGATGCTCCCAGAGATGCTTCAAGAGGCGGTGTCTTTTCACCATATTCCCAATCAATCATCGCGCTATCCCGTTGCAGCAGCTATTGTTCATGTTGCGGATATTATTGCGCATAGCATGGAGTTGGGAACATGCGGTGAACGTTACGTTCCACCTTTAAATGCTAAAGCCTGGGAAATACTGGACTTGCCTCCTAGTCTTTTGCCATCAATTGTTGAACAAGTTGACAGACAAACCAGTGAAGCAGTGGAAATGTTTCTCTAGAAATTAAAGTTGTGGATAAAAAGAACTCCAAAACGTCAAAAAGTAAAGATCAAGTTAGGATCGAGTTTCTGGAAAGGCAATCTCGGCTAAGCCTTTTTGGTCTTGATATTCTTGCTTCCCTGGGTGAGTTACAACATAGCGCTCATTTGACCCGTGACCCTCACCGTATTTTGAATGTTGCGTTGAAGCATGTTAAGCGGCTTGTTGATTTTCAGGTGGCTGCTTTTTATCTGGTCGATGAGGATAGTTCTGATTTTATTCTGAAAGAGGTAGATCCCTCAACTGAACAAAAGTTGATTCAAGCAGAGGTAGACCGAGAAATCGAGAATGGTACCTTTGCATGGGCGTTGAACCGTAATCGTGCAGTTGTGATTAAAAACCCTTCCCA
>JAJDBI010000149.1 GCA_029261435.1 Nitrospinaceae bacterium | reverse complement strand
CAAAAATAACGGCTATGGCACCCAGGAAGATTGCACAGTAAAGACCTGAGATGGGGCTCAGACCAGATTGTAACCCGAAAGCTAAAGCTAAAGGCAAGGTAACTACGCCTGCAGTCAGACCACCAAAGAAATCGCCTTTTATATTATGAAGGTTTAATTTTGATTGTAGTGAGTTGCTACTCATTCTAATAGGTTCCTCTATAGAGCTGTGTCAAACAGTTTGAGTTTTCGGTTATCTGCTTTATATTTAGAACCCGATTCTTTCATATACACAAAAGCTCTAGATTCTGAGGATATTGCCTAAAGGTAGTAGAGGAAAAACGCTTATTATATCCTTTGAAAAAACCAATATCAATACTTTGAAAAAATCAATACAACACCCTCAATCATAACTGATAGGAGTTATTATGTAGTCGTTCGTTTTTAGAGAAAAACTTCAGGATTGGCAGGATTATCCAGGCAAATAGGTGTGAAGAAGGGAGCGCGTATGAAATAAAATCGCAATGTCTTCCTCAACCTTGGTTTTGGCGAGAGAGCTGAGATCCACATTTCTAGAAATCGACCTGAAAGCGGATAAGGTTGGATATCAAGGTGCCATTATCTGCTCCGACCCCACTGGAGAAATTAGCATGAACATAGTTGTACATGACACGAGACATGGGGTTCAATTCCCAGTTAAGACCTACCGTCAAGCTATCTTGTTCGCCACCTGCAATGCCAGCGTCAGAATCATTCAAATCCAACTCCGAGTAACGAACGGCTATTTGTAATGCACCTGTTCCACGTCCTTCCGACCAGCTTTTATTCCAGCTAAAATTCTGCTTCGGCTTGAACCGAGCGATAGAACCACTTCTTCTCGCATAGCGACGGTTTTCACCGGTTAAATACCAACTCCCCTGAACGTAAAAAGCATCCAGCTGTCCATTTGATCCTGCTCCTCTGTCTACATCTGTAATAACATACTCCCCCTGCACACTAAATTGATTCCAGTTCACAGCACCTTCCAATCCGATAATATTAAACCTCTCGGCGCTGATAACACCCGTGGTAAAAAGTGTGCTGATAATTTCTGTATCGCGTGCGGCATTGAAGGTCACTTTGTCATCTGTTGCCTTTTCATAACTCCAGCTTGCCCCAAGATGAACCCATTCTTTTCCATCTTCACTGATATAGGGTAGCCCCGTCATGCGACTGGTAACATTCCAGTCACCGTCAATTTGAAAGTCCGGAGGACGCTCTGCAGTTTCCTTGTTGATAAAAGTAAACCATGTGAACCTTTTATTAAAATGCTGATTGAAAAATGCAAAACCTGTATTTCTGGTTTTGAAAAAAGTGTTCGTCAGGGAACGCTCCATGAAAGTCAAATACTTGGAACTGGATACCGAATCCAACGATGCCGGCCGTTTAAAATGGCCCACCTGAAAATTACCCAAAATGGGAATTTTATGCGTCCCGATGTACATATCTTTAAATGTCACGCCGTCGGCACCGCCATCAACATCGATATCCCATTTAAACTTGATCGTGTTATAGAGCATACCTGCCATGAAAAAGCGGACACGCCGAAAGCGAGCACCATTCTCCTGGCTACCAATCGCGGAGGCGAACTTAGTGTTTTCACTAAAAAAACCCCAGTCGTGCATAATTCGGCCGCCCGCCTGAAACTTGAAACTATTATCTCGAGTCCGCATTTTAAATCCGTTTTTAAAATAAACTCGAATCTCCTTTTCTCCATCCTTGTATCGGTCTTTTTCCCGTTTTTCCAGCTTTTCCAACCGTTCTTCCAAGCTTTCAATCTTACTTGAGCCCGAAGGTTTCGCTTCTAAACTACCAGTATGTAGTGCCAACAGAAATGTGAGCCCTACCAGAAATGCTTTCCTCTTCATCAGTATCCCTCTGGAGATATTAAAAGACATTAAAGTCCTTGGCTTCAGTAAACCTCGAACAAAAAAAATCCAAAGCAAGCCTAGCATTTGCGGGTCAATTGTTACAGAAGTAATTTCGGAGGGAGGGGGTATATTGTACTTTTTGAGGTGGGCCGGAAACCAGGAATCTAATCCAATCCTATTTCCGCGACAGCTACGGGAGAGAGAGCACTCTTCCTAAGACACTTTCTTCAAGGAAGAGTGCTCCCCCGCTTTACCTTCCTGGAGGAGAAGGATAAATGCTTACCGTTTGTTTTAAGCTGGCACCAAGTTGCTCTCGCGGAGAAAGATTCTCAAGCATTCCTATAAATCAACCCGGAGGTAAAAAGGGTTTTGATTACAGGCTGATGGAAAACGTAAACTTTATTGATCATCACCTTGTTTCAATTAGAATGAAATATCCCATTGCACACGGACTCGATTATCATTATAAGAACGACCGTCTGAAGCATCATCCAGAGTTAGATAAGAATAATCCACAGTAACTTTATTATTATGTCCCGCAAAGAAATAATTTGCGGCCACTGTATATTCTTCTCTATTACTCGTTAGAGTCGTAGTATTTGAATCAGGCTCGTCCACAAATGCATATCTAAAAGCCAGCTCCAACTCTTCTGGAATAGCCTGGTTTAATTCATTAAAAAAGTAACCCACTTGCGCATAGCTACCTTTAAGGTCATGAGTCTGTTTAGCTTCAGTATCTTCAATCTCCTTCCAATGATATTCAGACTGGAGTGATAAACCCTGATATTTGTATGCAACCTCTGCTACATATTGCTCGATATCAAATTTAGTTCCATTACTGGCTACAGAAAAACCTTTTAAAGAACCACAACCAGAAGAACTCCACCTGGTACAGGGGCCTTTATTAGCTGCCCAGCCACCAGCAATTTGTAAAGCAGGCTTCTTATGACGTTTAACATCTGATTGTCTCCATTTCAAATCCCTGCCTAATACATTCCATTGAATTCTTGCCATTTTCATCATCTGGTCATTGGCATTGTCACTGGCGCGTCCTTCACCATTAAAGAGACCGGCATAATATCTCATATCGAAATTTGTGCCCTTGTTCAATCGTCCCTTGATCATGGCACCAACTTGCCTGTCTATTGTAAAGATAGAATTAACAATAGATCGCTCTACAAATTGTTGCCTGCCTGAAGAGTCAACCCGTTCTCTATTATAATTAATTTTCCATTGCCCGACACGAAACCCAAACTCTTCCCACGGTTGAACATCAATTCTCCAATCAATAATCCGTGCCGATGCATTTGCAGAAGAAGAACTGAAAGTCCTTGATGGCTGCAAGTCAATTTCAAAATAATATTTTATCCAGGGCTTATAGCCATGCCCGCCAACTTTCATACGAACTCGACGCAACTCAAAGTTGCTGGTTTCCGGGTCAGTAGTAAAATCAGCCGGCTCTAGAGGATCACCATCCCCGGGATTGGAAAACCTCATCTGGGCTCTAAACTGTAAGTTTGTAGAAAACAAACCATCTTCAGATTCAAAGTGAAAGCCTTTTTTACCAAAATAAGGTTTCTTTATTCCTTGTTTCTTTACGCCATGAGCATCAAATGTTTTTCCTGTTGATGTCTTTGGTAGTAATGCCTCAATTTTTTCTTCCAAGGCTCTTATTCTTAATTCTTGTTCCGACATTGCAAATGCTTCTAAAACACCACCAAAAAGCATCAACGAAAATATTAGCCCTACCAAAAACAACTTCCTCTGCATAACTTTCTCCTTTAAGTAGTACTTGAGCTTTAATTAAACAAGTGCAGTCTAAAAGTTGAATGTTAGGGAAATATTCAGAGATTGTTAGGAATTCATTAGATGCAAGAGCATCTATGAGAATAGTCAATTATTATTGCCAATTTATTTAGGTGGGGTTCAGGCAAAGATGTCAAAAGAGGTCTGTCGAGCCGAAAGATCGCCTGTCTGTATAAACATTTATAACAAGGAGCAACTGGACAAAGATCCAGAAAATATCTGGTTTTAAAACACTCTATAAGCTATTCTTCAAAAGGAGTATATCGCTAATAAACACTTGAGAGTTGGACCTGCATGGAGTCTAGATACTCTCTAAATTTTTTCACTTAAAATCCCTTGCTGACACAAGCCCAGAACCAGATCATTTACCTGATGTTTTTAAATGGAATCCTTTTTCTTGGTTTGAACTTTATTGCCTATTCCATCGTTTTCCCGGGACCGAAAGGCTCCAAGAGAATCGGTTACTTATTCATCTCATGCGGCCTGATGGCCTACCTGGCGCAACTGATGTATCAGGGACTACTGGTTTTGGATTACCCTCCGGGTAAAATAAATGGTCTATTGTTGAGCGGATTTGTTGTTCCTGTCTTTTTCATCTCACTGGCCTACTACAGAATCAAACGTAACCGGATGGAAAAAATTGAACCATCAGTAACGGAGAAGGAAACGGATGAAGCCCATTGATCTGAGAAGCGATACGCTCACCCAGCCCACACAGGCCATGCGCGAGGCAATGGCCGGTGCTGAAGTTGGCGATGATGTATTCGAAGAAGATCCGACTCTTATAAAGCTGGAAATGCTGGCCGCGAAAAAAACCGGTAAGGAATCGGCGCTCTTTGTACCCAGCGGCACCATGGGAAACCTCATCAGCGTACTCAGCCACTGCCAGCGTGGGGATGAGATCTTGCTGGGAGACCGAAGCCATATTTTCCTTCACGAAGTGGGGGGCATATCTGCCTTGGGTGGAGTCCATCCAAGAATCCTCCCTAATAATCAGGATGGCACTCTGCCCTTGCCATTAATCGAGCAATCAATAAGACACGAGGATATTCACTCCCCCTCTACCCGGTTGATTTGTCTTGAAAACACTCATAATTTTTGTCAGGGCTCTCCCATCAGCCCTGAATATATGGAATATGTAGGGGACCTGGCAGCAAAATTTGGCCTTAGAGTGCATCTGGATGGAGCAAGATTATTTAATGCCGCTGTAGCTCTTGATCTTGATGTGAAGATACTAACTCAACGAGTAGATTCCGTTATGTTTTGCCTATCCAAAGGTCTATCTGCACCTGTGGGTTCTCTGGTCTGCGGGGAACGGGATTTTATCCAAAGAGCCAGAAAGTTCAGGAAAATGGTAGGAGGTGGAATGAGACAGGCCGGGCATCTGGCCGCCGCAGGGTTGGTCGCCCTGGAGAATCTGGTGGAACGCTTGAAAGAGGATCATCTCCACGCAAGGTTTCTGGCAGAACAGTTGGCTTCTATCGAGGGCATAGAATTAGATCAAAAAGGGGTCAAAACAAATATTATTTTTTTCAAACTGAACCACCCCCGAATTGATGGAGACAAGTTTTTAAGTATTCTGGAAGCAAAGTCCATCAAAATACTCATGACAGATCCTGGAATCTTTCGTGCTGTCCTGCATCGTGAGATTTCCAGAGAACAGGTCGAAGTCGTTGCCAAAACCATTCAGTCAGTTTTATCCAATGGACGCTAGCGCACCTTGAAAACTTTGTCTTCCTCTAATAGGAAACTTGTTTGACAGAATATGGAATTGCCTCTAGAATAGGAGCAACCTTTAACGTATAGGAAAACTATGATCGCCTTAGAAATGAAAGATACCCTGGAGCTGGTTCGCCAGGCGCAAGATGTGGTAAAAAGCCGTTACCTTTTATGCATTCTGGTAACACAGAGAATCCATCAACTGGAAACAGGTGCTCAGCCAACCATTGATGTTGATCCCGAAGAATATTCTTCCCCAAAATCATTTTTCGAACTGGCGCTCAGAGAAATTATCGAAGGAAATATGGATCTGGAACAAGTTACTGAAGAAGAATAACTCCCTCCGCATTTTATCCCAATAAATAAAACACAATAAAACCGGCTTTCGTGTGGTAACGCGAAAGCCAATAGGCCTGTTCCGCTGGTTTCTTTTCATAGAGCGCATGCAGGCTTTTCTTTTGCTCTATGTTTTGCAGTAGAACCAATCAATACTTCTCAAGCACTACTACAGGCAACTGCCTCTCTAAAAAATCATAGCAAAAAACTCAAGGCATAAAAAAAGCCCGCCGATTTATCGGCGGGCTTTCTTATAAAGCTAATGATGACTATTTAGGAAGCTCGTCACGCTTGATCTTCCCTTCGTCATACATTTTACGTGTACGCTTGGTCATCCATATCAACCAACCCTGGAAGCAGACAAATACAACTGCCATGATGGGAGGCATATAGTATAGAGACGCTGGCAATGCCGGTTTCAGAATGGTGTAATACCAGGTAGAGATGGCCATATGCTCATCCTTCTCTTTATCTCGACCTGACCATTGCAGAAAACTTACCGGAATAAACTGCTCTGTAGGAATCTGAACATCAAATTCTCCATCCGTTTTCAAGTTCCGTTTGAACATAATTTTCACACGGCCCTGTTTGTAAATGGAGTCCACAACCTGGACTTTGCTTTCAGATTCTTTGGTAGATACAGCATCAAAACCAAGACCAACAAACTCCTCAACACTTGTCTTCAGCTTATAACCCTCTGGCTTGGGAGCATTTGTTGCGTTATAGTCTTGGGCCATAAAATTAGCTTTCCAGATATCTACCGGTTTCTTAGAATCACCCATGATAAAATAAGGTTTTTCCGCACCGAACAGATCCTGAAGTTTAGCCGGCCATTGCATGGCTACTGCATCCGGATATTCCGGATCCTGCGACATAAACCGCTGGTGATATTCAACTAGATAATAAACCGCATTATCTTCAGCACTCCAACGGGAGGTGACCCATAGATCGTCCGTCTTCGGATCAAAGTTTCGTTTACCCCGTGTGATCTGACCCGCCATGGCAATATAATGCCGTTTCGGGTTATCTTTGATCTCATCAGAGAAAGGTACAATCCTTGAATCTGTATCCGGAGACTGCCAACTTGGGTCGTCAATCATCGGAGAAACCTGACCTTCCGTATAGACAGACTGAATAAGAAAGTCTGGAATCGGTTTATTGGTCAATGGATCAATATTCTTCCTTGGACAGAGAGAGTTAACGAACGCCGCAATTTTCCAGCGATCTTCAACCGTGATCTGATCCTTGAAGTTCGGCATCGGAGTACCGTTCAACCCGGTAGTGATCGTGCGAACAACGTTAAAGGGATTGAAAGGGTCCCGGCGTGCACCACGAAAGTTCCAGCATTGTGTCCAGTCTGCTGCAACAATCGGGAAACCCCAGTCATCTTTCATCGTTGGGTTACCATCACCCCGGCCTTCACCGCCATGACACTCAAAGCATTTATTTTTCAGGAAGACTTCCTTACCCGCATCAATATCAGCCTGGGGAACTCCCAAGTGATAAGGGCCAGTTGTACCCCAAGGGTTGGTACCGAAATCCTGAACATTTACTTCTTCGTCCTCATCGTCCCATTCCCGGTCCTGAACCAGGGATTTGACAAATTGAACGACAGAAACGATCTCATTTTCCGATAAAAACTCACCCCAAGCCGGCATTGCCGATCCTTGAAGTCCGTTTTTAACGGTTTTGATCAAGTCTGTTTCCATTGGGAGCTCACCAGAATCCGTGACACGGATCTTGAAAGTACCCTGGATAAAGTTCCTGGGTCGGGTGAACAAGCGGTCAGCAGAAGGGCCATCTCCGCCCCCCTCAACCCCATGACACCAGACGCATCTTTTAAAATAGACCTTTTTGCCCGTTTCCAGCATGTCTTTCTTGATGGCATCCGGCATACTTTGAGCAAGAGCAGCCCCCGGAACAGACATCAAAGCCACAGCCAGAACGGAAAAGATCAGGCGTTTGATATAGTTGGTATTCTTAGTCATTGTCATTCCCATATGTTTAGGTTTAGTAACCGAAAATATTATTCAAGTTAATGTCCTAACCCTCAGCACCTTCAGTACCGAAAGTTCTTGGATGCCACCCTGTGTACCAATATTCAAACAGGATCACCTTCCAGATTTCTTCGGTATTCAAATGTTCCTCCCAGGGAGGCATTGCTGAGGACCAAGGGGTCGACTCATTCGGCAGACCCGGTCCACCTTTAGAAACCCGCCAGAATAGGAAAGCTTCCTGCAACATGGCGATGGTACCCGGATCAATGAAGTTCGCCGGGGTCGGGTTGAACACATGAGAAAACATGCCCAGTCCATTCAACTGGTCACCATGACAGTAATGGCAGTTTTGAAAGAAAATCGTTCCGCCTTCCGTCACATACTTCATGTACTCGTGCTTGTCCGCATCCAAAAACGGGAAACTATCTTTATAGTTATCCTGCTCATCAATACGGAACGGGTTATTGGTAGACTCCAGCGGATAAGTCTTGCCATGCACTTTCGTGGTGGCAGGAGGTGCGGGATGAACCGTCCGCAATTCCACTGGTTCCTGATACGATGGATAAATCGTATTATAAGTTGCAAAGCCTACCAGAATCGGCATGGCAATCATCACAATGATCTGTGCAAACTTGTATTCACCGACAATCGTTTTAACGATCGGCTTCCTGAATTCCCTGAAAGTTTCCGGGTCCTGACTGATGAACAGAAAGGTACCGATCGACCACATCACCATATAAGTGATGAACAGGGTCCATGGAATTGGCGGATACAGCACAAACTTGTAAAAATAAAATCCCAGACCCCATACAAACAAGGCCGTCATGGCAATCGGCGGCTTGAGCCTGAGAATCAAATTAGTAATTATCACATAGGCCACGAATAGTAAGAAGTAGACGTACCTATTTAATACCCAGCCGATTTCCTTAGGTGTGAAGATAGGAAATATGGCGTTATGAAAAACCGCCAGGCCGACAACAAACACCAAAAAACTGATTAATCCCTTGTTCATTGCTCTCTCCTATTAACTGCCAGCCGGAGCTTCGGTCTGACTAATAAAATCTACAAGCTTGTCAAGCGCCTGAACTGACAGCATCTCTCCAAAGGTTGTAGGCATTAAACCATCCGGGAAGGCCTCTCCCGCTTCTTCGTTAAAGACCACATAAGCACTGGGATTCAAAATCGACTCCCTGACGTACTCTTTAGTATTGGTCGCTTTACCCTTGTAATTCGGGTCTTTGATGCGGTTTGGAGCATTCGTCTTCTCATGAAGCTTCGGCCCCAACTCGCCCACAGCACCCTCAACACCAGGAATGGTGTGACAAAGCGGACAACCTAATGTATTGATCATGGCTTGAATATCTTCCTTACCAGTGACAAATACAGGTCTATCTTCATCACTAGACTCTTCTTCGACCACTGCACCCCCCGTGTTACCCGCATCATCCTGCGGTAGCGGAACAGTCACAGCGGCAAATTCGCCCGGTGTGTCCTTGGACTGAAGATAAGCAACAACCGCGTTCACTTCTACACGGCTCAAGCTGATCGGCGGCTTAACGATAACCGGCATCGGGCTCTTGGTATCTCCGGAACCACCAAAACCCTCAACCACGTAACAACTTGGACACATCAGAGACTCGCGAAGGTAATCTTCACCGATTAACTCATCCGGCCCGTGCTGTCTTCTGTATTCTTCGGGTATTTCGTCATACTTACCCTTGATAATACCCGCAGCAGGCTCCAGCTCTCCAATCGCCATCGGGCTGGTTGCATAGCGATCCTCCTTCACCCGGTCATGACTTCTTTTTTCAACCCCGAACAGGTTCGGACACCGGCCAATATGAGCACCCGCTTCAAAATCGTGACAGAGAGGACACTGTCCTTTACCGATTGATTTCTGACCGGCAACCTGCTTGGCACCAAAAATAATTACTCGTCCCATTTCAGCAAACTCTTCCATGGTCAGATCACCGACAACCGCTGCTTCCTTTGGCGGCGGATCACTGCGCTGTTGCGGCAACCAGTTGGTGTACCCCGCCAGCAAAAGAGAAACTGTGGTCCAGAAGAAAAACCCGCGAATTATTGGAGGTGATTGCCCTTCAATTTTGTTGCTTTTGAAAAACACGCCCCAAAAGAACAACAACAGCAATACAACCAAAATATAAGTTGAAAAGAAAAACTTCAATTGATCGGCCTGAACCAGGTCGAACATATGAACTGTCATCATAAAACAACCGATTGCAAAGGCTCCAAATATTCCGCCCCACAAGTTGGTGTTTATACCCTCTCTCTCTCTACAATTCTGAATCACATTCCCGAAAACAAAAACTCCGAAAACGGCAAACAGGATCGCAATAAACGAAAATAAAATGTCATGTTGCTCTGGTAGCATCGTTCTCCTCTCTCTCCTGAACCCTCAGATTACATTGGTGCGGGGCCCCATAAAACAGGACCCCGCCAATAGTTAGCAGTTATTGTTGTTGTTGAGCCGGTACCGGAACACCCTCCGGAGCTTTTGTAACAACCTTTTTACCGGTCAAACTACCTACCCAGAACACAACCACAAACTGTGTCCACACAAACAGAGTGTTAAAGGTAAGCATCTTACCCGCCTCACCAATCGTAAGCGTATAAGCGTCGACAGAGTTATCACGAACTACCTCTGTCACATGCCAGAACAAACGAACCGCTGAACGGATGTAGCCCATGAGACCCATCAACCAGGTGAAGGAAATAGCCAGAAGGAAAATGGCGTAGGTTCCAACCTTAGATTGAGTACCCCATTGGATATCGCCATAGGATTCAGAATCCTTAAACATGGAGATATTGATCGCCGTACCCGCGAACAGAGTCGTCAGTGTAGTGGTTACCTGAGGCACAGAGAGCCCAACCCGCACGTTAGCAGGGAGGAAATAACCATAAACGCCCAGGAAGATGATATTAGCAGCAGCGCCGACAAAAATAGCCGCGATCCAGCAGTTACCCACTGTGGCCCATGGCACCGTAATCTTCTTGTTCGCTCTCTGATACAACAAGAAGCAGAGAACCGTAGTAGTGATCATCAGATTAACCGCTGTATTCTTGGCCGACATAACACCAAAATGGCCAACAACAGGATGCTGCGCTCCACCCATCGCTTTCAACTCCGCCGGAGTCA
>JAJDBI010000148.1 GCA_029261435.1 Nitrospinaceae bacterium | reverse complement strand
GTTATAGAGGTGGGGGCTCAGGGGTCAGCGAATAGGGTTTGCGGGTCCTGGCTTTAATTTCAAACTCGTCATAAACTCCCACACCTTCCGGTTTGCCGTCGCATTCCAGGGGAATGCTGTTCCAGAAATCTTTTCTCGACTTCCAGCGTGGACTCCATTTGTCATCAGGGTCATCTTTCACGCATACCCGCCAGACAGTTCCTTTCAAAATGTCCCGCGAAATATCCAGAGTTATAAAATGATTCATCAGTGCTCTTTTTGCCAGAGCGTCAAACACTTCTTTCGGAGCGGTGCGTTTTTCATTCCCCTGCATATCGGCGAAAGGTTTGAAGGTGGCCCCACCACCTCCCGAAACAATATGCATCGTTCCATCCCCGCTCTGGTATTTCCCCGACTCTGAATGGATAACAGTTACTCCCATAGGATGGAACCGCTCATAGGAGTGCTGGTTGCCCGCCAACACCAGATCAGGTTCCAAGTTGTTCAACTGCTTGAGAACGGTATCCTTCTTATCCAGATACCAAGCGGTGGTGAGTGCCGGTTCGTGGACAGCAAGAATGACCCAGAGTCCTTTTGCTCTAGCCTCTTCAATACGTGGCTTCAACCATTTGGTCGGGTCTTTCCAGGGATAGTGATGGATGACTCCTATCAAAGCGTTTCCCACTACCCGTGTGCCTTCAAACTCTCGCGGCTGTGTTGTTTGTTCCGAGTGATCGTCAAAACCGGAGTCGAGAGGATCGATTTTATCCCAGCAACCCGAAGCCTTGGGTTTGAATTTATGGGGAGGAAGATCATTATCTCCCGCAACAAAAAGTCGCCGGGGGTAAGGATCCACCAGCGTTTTTTTGATTTCTTCTATGTATCGATCCGGGCAGGAGTCTGGAAACATTTCAGGCTGGTAAACGAAATCGCCAAGGTGCAGTAACACATCTGGCATTGTCTCGCGCATGGCTTTTTGTACGGCGGAAAATCCGGGTGGATAGGCTCGCTCTCCGGTTCCTGTATCACCGACGATGGTGATGCGCGTGACCGTTTCCTTCGGGAACGGAGCCATGACCTTCTGGATTCCTGTTGTCTTATTCGGAGCACTCTCGCTGAGGGAATAGTTGACGAAGAGGGCGAGGGTCAGGAGAAAAATAATTTTCACGGTAAACCATTTCATAGAAATTCCCAAAAATAGTCGGCAATGCTTCTTTGGGCTGAGACAGCTCGTTGCTGGCTGACCAAAGTTATTGCCAGTTGGCTCCACGCCTGGTGGCGGTTACCATAAAACTTCTGGCAGGGTATCAACGAAGGTGCGGATTTCGTCTCGCACCCTGCGATAATGATTCAGAGCTTCTTCTTCTGTTTTCGCATTTTCGGCAAGTTTGGGTGGATCATCAAATCCGAAATGCGCGACTGTGGTGGAGCAGGAAAAAACCGGGCAATGTTCATCGGCGTGACCACATACGGTTATTACGAAATCGAAAGGAATGGTTTCTACTTCTGCCACTTTCTGCGATTTTTGACTGGTGATGTCCACACCGGCTTCCTGCATGACCTGAACTGCATTTGGATTCACCCCATGCGCTTCGAGTCCAGCCGAAAAAGCCTGAATGGAGTCTCCCTTTAAATGTCGCGCCCAGCCTTCAGCCATCTGGCTTCTACACGAGTTACCGGTACACAAAAATAGAATTTTCAGTTTTTCTATCATACCATTTCAGGGTACCACCCTCCATCGGGGGAGACAACCAGTGTGACGGTGGACACTCAACTTACAATAGTTTGGATGGATAGCAACAGGATACCTCGGCTTGAGTACTGTTGATATTTGCCTGCCCACGGCGCGGGCTTGATTTTCGTTTAATTTTCGCTTATTATTTGTGGCACCTGATAAGAAGGAAGGGAGAATCGAGTCATGCACCTCACCAAACGACAGCGGGAGATATACGATTATCTCAAGGAACATATCTATTCCAAGGGATATGCGCCGAGCATTGTGGAAATTGGCAAGCATTTTCAGCTCAGTTCCCCGGCAACGGTGCACAAACACTTGAGTCACTTGGAACAGAAGGGGCTGATTAAGAAACAACATAATTTAAGCCGTGCGATTGAAGTAGTGGAAGAACCGACACGAGAATATCCGGTGTTGGGCAATATCGCGGCAGGAAAACCGATTGAGGTGATGGATCATCGTGAAGTGATGGCTCTGTTGCCCGATGCTGGAGACAAAGATATTTTTGTCCTCAGGGTCAAAGGCAGTTCGATGATTGAAGACCATATTCAAGATGGAGATTATGTGATTGTGGAGCGACGCGATGTAGCCGAGAACGGCGAGACGGTGGTGGCGTTGATCGATAATGATCAGGCGACTTTGAAACGGTTTTATCGGGAAAACGGCCGGGTGCGTTTACAACCTGCCCACCCGAATATGAAACCGATCATCGTCCGTGAAGGTGACTTCGCCATTCAGGGTGTTGTCATTGGCGTGTTGCGCAAATTTGATAAATGACCGGTGATCCTTTGTAGGCATGAGTTCGATGTGGTTAATGGCATATATAGAAGTTGTTCTTTTGATATTAGATTTTTCTAATTGCCTCATTAGTGGGCTGTGGTTTATTTAGGAATTGAGTATGCGGCAAATTTTGCATGTGGATATGGATGCATTTTTCGTCTCAGTGGAAGAGGTGCTGGACCCTTCCTTGAAAGGCAAGCCGGTAATTGTAGGCGGAGACCCTGATGGAAGAGGAGTGGTGGCAGCTGCTTCATATGCGGTGAGGCGGTATGGGGTTCATTCTGCCATGCCGATTACGAAAGCGAAAAGGTTGTGCCCGCACGCTATTTTTTTACGCGGTTCGCACCGGCGTTATAGCGAGTACTCGGCGAAGGTTTTTGAAATTTTAAGGCATTATTCTCCTCTGGTAGAGCCGATGTCACTCGATGAGGCGTTTGTCGATTTAACTGGATGCGAAAGATTGCACGGCCCGGTCTTGAAAGCGGCAGAAAAGATTCGCAACGAGATTCGTGAGGTGTTGGGACTGAACGCTTCCATCGGTATTGCTTCCAACAAACTGCTGGCAAAAATTGCCTCGGCTTATTGCAAACCCAATGGAATGTTGTGGATTGCTTCGGGAATGGAGCAACGGTTTCTGGCACCGTTACCCATCCGCCGCGTTCCTGGAATCGGGCCAAAAGGCGAGGCCGCACTGCAATGTATGGGAGTCAAGTCTGTTGGCGACCTGGCCCGTCTGTCTCTGGAACAACTTGAGGAGGCTTATGGAAAATGGGGTACGTCCCTTTATCGTAAGGCTAGAGGAATCAGCGATAGTCCTGTCATCAGCGAAACAGATGACCCTCGTTCGATCAGTCGTGAGACGACATTGGAAGTAGACTCAACAGATTCGGTATTTCTTGAGTCGACACTCAGTTACCTGACGGAAAAAGTTGCAGGCCAACTGAGAGAAAAAAAATTGTTTGCCGGTACGGTGGCATTGAAATTACGTTATTCTGATTTTCAGACAGTGACCCGATCCAAAACTCTGGATATGCCGGCAGCGGAAGATCATATATTGTTTAAAACGGGGGTGGGATTGTTCCGTAAGTTATTCACACGCGGAGCGAAGGTACGTCTCATCGGTATCACGTTCACTTCACTGACTACGCATCCTCATAGGCAGGAAGAGTTGTTTGATAGCAAGGGTGGACAAAGCTGGGACGGTCTGTATCAAGGCATTGACCATATCCGTCATAAATACGGTTTTAAATCCCTATTGCGAGCCAACAGCCGTGGGGGTAACAGGAAATAGTTTTTTTTCACGATAAAGAATTGCTTGTCTGATAAAGGGTGTTTTGAATGGATTTTGAAAATATGAAAAAAGAGTTTCCGGTGATGGAAGAGTTGATCTTTTTCGATCATGCCCGAGTAGCTCCTTTACCTGAACGGGTACGAAATGTAGTTACGGGATTTGTGAATGATGCCACTTGCTATGGAACGGCTCATTATGAATCCTGGATAGGTGAGATAGACAGGGCGCGGAAAAGTTTTGCTCGGCTCATCAACGCCGGGACGGATGAGGTGGCATTTGTTAAAAACACCTCCGAAGGACTTGCCATTGTTGCCAATGGACTGGATTGGAAGTCGGGCGACAATGTGGTCATTCCGGACATTGAGTTCCCTGCCAATGTTTATCCCTGGTGGAATCTGAAACGCCTGGGTGTAGAAACCCGCATGGTCCGTTCCGTCGAAGGGCGCGTTTTGTTTGACGATCTGGTCAGGAAGGTGGATGCACGGACGAGACTTATTTCTATCAGTTCAGTGGAATGCAACAGTGGGTTCCGTTGCGACCTTAATCGTATCGGTGCGTTTTGTAAAGATAAGGGAATACTGTTTTGTGTTGATGCCATACAAAGCCTTGGAATTCTGCCAATGGATGTGAAACGCGATCATATTGATTTTCTCTCTGCGGATGGGCATAAATGGATGCTCAGTGTCGAAGGACTTGGAGGTTTTTATATTTCAAAAGAAGTTTTAGAGAAGGTGTATCCGGTGACTGTTGGATGGGGGAATATGGTCAACGCTGCTGATTTTATGAATTATGAGTTTGCCTTCAAGCCAAATGCACAACGCTTTGAAGAAGGTTCGCTCAACACAATGAGTATCCATGCCTTCGGTGCGGCGTTGGACCTGTTATTGGAAAAAGGAATTGAAAATATCGAGAATAGGGTGATGGTTTTAGGCGACAGGATTATCGAACAGCTTAATCAGCGTGGACTGAAAATTTACAGTTCCACCCGTCGAGAAGAGCGTTCTGGAAATATTGCTTTCATGATGAATCAGGATATTAGCCAGCTTTATGAATGGATGCTGAAGAACAAGGTAAAACTTACTGTGCGCGATGGTCTTGTCCGTGTCTCTCCACATTTTTATAACGGTGAAGATGAGATCAGTCACTTTTTTAGCCTGCTGGATAAGTATCTGAAATATTAGCTTCAGATTACGTCTGTTTCTATCTCGCTGGCAAGAAGTTGATTTCTTTATTAAGGGTTGACAAAAATCACATTCCGCATTAAATTAAGTTAGTTGCATAGCTAACTATTGGAGTGGGTCATGCCAAGAACGAGTGATAAAAAAGAGAAGTTGGTGGAATCCGCTGGAAAGCTGTTCCATCAAGTGGGATTCAACCAGACCTCCATTGCGGATATTGCCGAAGACTCGGGTGTCCCATTGGGGAATATCCATTACTACTTTAAGACCAAAGTAGATTTGGTTGCCGAAGTTCTGAATTCTCGCAAAGAAGCAATTGAGTCCTGGTTTGAAGAACTGGAGAAGCTACCGAAGCCCAAAGACCGACTGATCAAAATGTTGGGTGATTTGGAGGGAATGAAGCATAAAGTGGTTAAGTATGGATGCCCCGTTGGCAGTCTCTGTCAGGAACTGGACAAAGAGAGAATGCCGGTTTCCAGGCAGGCGGATGGTTTGATTAAAATACAACTAAAATGGGTGACCGGGCAATTTCGCGAATTGGGAAAGCAAAACCCTGAGGACTTAGGGCTTCAGTGGATGTCTTCAATTCATGGAACAGCATTGTTGGCTAACGCTTTAAAAGATCCCAAAGTAATCGATCGTGGTATTGTCAGGCTGAAATCCTGGCTGAAAGAGCTCTAAAATTTTAATATTAATTAAGTTATTTAACTAACATACTTTTGACGGCAAATACTCAAGGGAGAGAAAAGATGAAAATTAAAAACTCAACGGCATTGGTAACCGGTGCAAACCGGGGAATCGGAAAAGCTTATGTGCAGGCTTTAATCAAGCAGGGGGCAAAAAAGGTGTATGCGGCCATGCGCGATATAGAAACCTTCAAAAAATCTTCTTCGGAATGCCTGGAAAAACACAAAGATGTGGTCGAGTTAATACCTTTGGATATAACCAGTGAAAATCAAATCGCCTCAGCGGCAAAAAAGGCTGAGGATATTGATTTGCTCGTTAATAATGCAGGGATCGCCAATTTTTCCGGTTTGATTGCTGAAGAAAATTTGAGTTCTGCTCGTAATGAAATGGAAGTGAATTATTTTGGAACGCTTTCAATGATTCGGGCATTTGCTCCGACTCTGAAAAAAAATGGAGGAGGAGCCATTGTCAATGTTCTTTCAATTGCCAGTCTCGTTAATATCCCTGTGTTGGGCTCCTATTCTGCATCGAAGGCGGCTCTTTACTCTTTAACCCAAGGGGTCCGGGCAGAACTGGCTCACCAGGGGACGCATGTATTAGGAGTGTTTCCGGGCCCCATAGCCACTGATATGGCAAAGGATTTCCCTATGGAAAAAAGTTCGCCGGAAGAAACGGCGATTGGGACTTTGCATGCCATCGAAGATAAGCAGGAAGATATCTTCGTCGATGCCTTTGCTCGGCAATTTCAAAAAGATTTTCAGGATAATCCTATAGCTATCGCCAAGCAGTTTGCAGAAATGCTACCGGAGGAAGTTTCTTAAATTATTAAAGAAAAAGAAGAGAAGTATAGTGTTGCTTGAAGGTATGGCAAATTTTAAGCAGGCTCTGAATATTTGTGGAAATTAACCAGGCTGGATGGTGGTAATGAAATTTTTCAGTTTTTCTTTATTCTGGATTCCTTTAGCAAGTTTTACAGCATCTTGTTTGTTTATAAATTTATCCACCTGCACCTTGTAAATCTTGTTGTGGATCATGAACGCTTTATAACCTTTCTCCACCAGCGTTTTTAAAAGATTCTGAGCATAGGCTTTGGTTTTATAAGCCCCTACCTGCACGGTGTAAAACGTTTTCTTTGGGTTTTTTGCAAGCTTGGCTTTTTCGTGAGACAGCTTGCTGTCTGCGGGAGTTGGTATTGACAGGGTTGTTTTATACGCGTTGACAGGGATCGAGGTGACAATTTTATTTCTCTTTGTTTCAGAAGTAGCTGGTAGCTTGGCCATTTCTGTTTCTACGACTCCAGCTTTTCGAACTATTGCCGGTAACTCGTTATGAATGCTCCCTGCTGATATGAGCGGCGGAGATTGTTTTTTCTGAGCCAGTATTTCGCTTTGGGTTTTCTGATAAGTTAAAACCTCCATTTCATCGCCGAGAGAGAGTGCCTGGTCCCATTCAGCTTTGAGCTGTTGGAGCTCTTCAATTTTTTTCAAGTCAGTGGTGGCGTTCCTGGCGATCACCGTTTCTTTAAACTGAGTTTCCTTTGCCGCGTTTTCGGGTTTCTTCACAAGGGCGGTGAGTTTATCGACCATTTTAGAGGTCATCTTGCTCAGGTTGAACTTGTTGGTCACAAATTGAATGGGGGCAAGCAGGGCAGTGGTGATTCCGGTTGGTATTTTGCCGATGCCGGAAAAATCATGCTCCGTTTGTTCAGCTCGCCATAGAATCTCTCCGGTGCGTGTGTCCACCATTTGAACAGAAACGCTGAGTTCAATAGAGGAGTGTACAATAAAGTAACTGCGTTCCACTTTGTTGATTCGGCTGAATACAATCGCATCAGCGCCCAGGATTTCACCGAACTGCATGGGATTGATATTGAGAAAACTTGCGGGATTGTTCAGGTGATTCTGTTTCAACAGTCCGTCTACAATATATTTTTCCATTAAATTAAACTTTGATTGCTTGAGGTTGGCATATAACCCCTGCCGAAACATTTTTGCCATTTCCTTTTGTCCCGCATCGCTCGCTTCAACGGGCAGGATAGCCACAGTTTGGTGCTTGGACAACCCGTTTAGATGGCCGGATACCTTTGTTTGCAGATCTGAAGCGCAGGCAGAAACAAGAGTGACCAGAAGCAGCATCACTAAAGATCTGGAAATGTTTTTAGTCAAAATCATAGTTAGTTAGTGGACGAAGGTTCAAACTGAACCATGCCGTCTTTGTAGAACTTCTTTCCCGTTAGGCCGTTTTTGTCTTTCAGAGTGCCGACTATCAGGGAACTGCTAACATCATCAGAAGATTTTATGGTGTAGCTCCCGGTATAGAGTCCGGGAACGATTTCTTTTAAGGGTATGTCTGATTTCCAGCTTCCAATGCCGAAATATCCGGTCAGCCCTGGATCGCCTTTCAGGTTTACATAGATTCTGTCGTCAGGTTTCAATTTCAGGCTTGGTTTTAAGTTGGTTTCAATGCTGGTGATTTTTGGCAGACGAATTTTCTCTGTCCAACTGTCTGCCGGGTCGGGGATTTCCTTCATCATGCTGATCGAAAATATTTCTGCAGTTTTGTAGTAGGCCTGATGTACTTTAACATTATCCATTTGATCCTGGATGATCTCGACAATCGTTGGAGAAAGTATTCCAGAGTAGGTGCTTTCCTTATGCTCGGTTTCCCATAGAATATCTCCCGTTCTCAGATCAAGCATGTCAATTTTTGCTTTGATGGATGTCTCAGCATGAATGCCGCCGGTGAAATTATTGGCAGATAGAACACGACCACGAATCACCGCATCAACTTCGAGGATTTCCCGAAGCTTCTCAGGACTCAACTCTAAAATCTTTTTATTGTCGGTCAGGCCCGCCTGACTTAATTTTTCGTTAATGGTATCCAGGGGAAGATCGACATATCCCAGAAAGCTGAAATAATTATAAAAGCAGGCTCGGAACAGTTCGTGAGGGGAAACGTCTTCATGAACCGGCTCCTCGAGGGTAAATGGCAAAATTGCAACTGAGCGGGGTTGCATGCTTATATTGGTATTGTTCTGACGTATCTCCAGGTCAACGGTGCCGCACCCGACAAATATAATACTTGAAAGTACTAGGGATATTTTCATGAATGAAAAAAAACGGCTCTGGCTCACGATTTGCTACCCTATCTAAAACATTGATTATTTGGGTCTTTTGACCTAATTCGGGATCAACCCACTATATGAAATCCTGCCAAATATGTCAATATTTTATGTAATTTGTTTAAATTCAGTTGTATTTGAGGTCTGGATCATGCTTTACTCGCTATCACTTTATATTGATGAAAACAGCACTGAGTCTCCTATTGATTTATCGGCGTTTTCATGAAAAGGGATGAGCGAGGACATATGTTGATGGGGAATAGTTGGGCGCTTGATTCGAAATATCATATTTGCTAAAGTTGTTAATAAGATGGGTGAAACTAATTTCGAGGAATTTTTTAGATGAACAGGAAAAATACTTTGGGTTGTTTGTTGATTGCGGTTTCTTTGTTTTTGAGTGTCGGACAGGTATTTGCAGAATCGCAAATCACTGCAGACGTACGAGGAACCATCGATCAGGTTCTGGAGATTGTTGCTGATCAAAGCCTCAAGAAGGATCCAGTCTTAAGAAGGGAAAAACTGCGTCAGGTGATTGGACTGCGTTTCAATTATAAGCAGATGGTGATGCGTTCTCTGGCCAAAAACTATAAAGCCCGGAGCGATGCGGAGCGCGAAGAGTTCACGTTACTGTTCAAAAAGTTACTTGAAAACTCCTATGCAAGCAAAATTGAGAATTATAAGGATGAGACCATTAATTATGTAGACGAAAAAGTTAAGGGAAAATATGCCCTGGTCAGAACTCAGATAGTTCGTAAAGACGGTGTCATTGATGTCGATTACAAAATGCTCAAGGACAATGGTCAATGGCTGGTTTATGACTTCGTGATAGAAGGGGTTAGCCTGATCCGCAATTATAAGTCTCAGTTTTCCAAGATAATCAGCACCGAATCCTACGCGGCACTGGTCAGCAAGCTGAGCAAAAAGATCGACGATCTTGAAGCTAGAAAAAATACGGATGCTGAAAACCTCTAAGGGGTTCTGAACGAGTGCCCCGCATTATAAGCTCTGCCCCCACTCGCATTGATCTGGCCGGGGGAACACTGGATATTTGGCCCTTACACCTTTTTTTTGATAATCCCCCCACTCTCAACGCGGCGATTGATCTTTACGCTACAGTTGAAATCATTCCCCGAAAAGATAAACGAATTTTTCTGACCTCATGCGATCTGGGTTTGAGCGATAACTTTTCTTCGCTGAAAACTCTTCCTGAAAATCATCCGCTGGAACTTATTGTGCGCACGTTGAAATTTTACGAGCCAAAATCGGGGCTGAAAATATCGACCAATTGTCAGGCTCCGCAGGGTTCGGGAATAGGCGGTTCTTCCGCGTTGAGCATTGCCCTGAATGGGGCGCTCAATCGTTTCACGGGTCGGGGTTACCGTAAGGCTGATATGATTGAGATTGCTAAAAATATTGAGACTCAAGTCATCAAGGTTCCCGCAGGATGTCAGGATTATTTTCCGGCAATGTATGGAGGCGTTCGAAAAGTTGTTCCCGGAGTAAGTGGCACAGAGACCGAAAAATTTGCCATAAGCCCGGTTGAACTGACACGGCACTTTGTTTTGTGCTACACCGGAAAACCGCGAAACTCCGGAATCAATAACTGGGAAGTGACGAAAAAAGCCGTGGATGGGAATAAGGCAGTGATCCGTCACCTGAAATCCATTCGCGATTGCGCGGTGGAAATGGAGCAGGCTTTGAGCCGGGGGCAACTAAAAAAACTGGCACCGATTTTTGCAAAGGAATGGAAATCCCGAAAACAGTTGGCTCCTAATATCAGCACTCCTGAGATGGATCAACTAATCCGCTCTGCTATTAAAAAAGGAGCCCTGGCGGCCAAGGTTTGCGGCGCAGGCGGTGGCGGATGCATCGCCTTCATCGTGCCCCCAGCTAAAAAACAATTGGTAATAGAAGAACTCACCCTACAGGGAGGACAGGTGCTCCCATTCCGCTTCGTCTCCCGCCAACTCCGCGTGGAGCGAATTAGCAACCAATAGCAGTGATATTTCCCCTTAAACTTCCGATTGTGAGGAATCACAGAATTTCATAAAAAGAACGGTTTGCCGATGAGTGAGTGCAGTTTATTTCCCCGTTGCCCAATCCCCATGCACAAATTTTATCTGGAGAAAGGTTAGTATGTCAGATCCACACCAAAATAATTTTTATAGTTCCAGCAACCCGAAACGTTTCAGGTGGAGGCGGCAGATATGGTTTGCTGGAGTTGTCTTGATCAGCATTTTTTTTGTTGGGGCTTCGCATTATTCCCAAGGTAAGCTCACCCAAAATGCTCGCAAATCCCAAGTTGATAAAGTTGAAATTCTTCCATTAGAAATAATATCACTACAAGTGCCAGAGTCCGAATTAAAGAAACCGAAACTTGAAAAATCGACTTTCCGTTTGTTCAAAGGGGACATTGCCCGAAACCAAAGCTTGTCACATTTAATGAGCGATCATGGAATACCGTTGAAAACCGTGTTGGAGCTGGTAAAACAAGCCCGGCCAATCTATGACCTACGCCGCCTGCGCCCTGGGCACCCCTATTCGATCAAACTGAACTCTGGTGGCCAATTGGTTGCCTTTACCTATCAAACCGAAAAGAACGGTGAGCTGTTCATTGAACGGGAAGGCGCTGAATTTGTCTCTCGATTGATAGTGCCTGACTATGAAATCCAACAGGGGACTCTGGAAGGCATCATCCAGGAAAACTTGATCAATGCCGTATTGGAAGCAGGAGGAAGCTATCAG
>JAJDBI010000147.1 GCA_029261435.1 Nitrospinaceae bacterium | reverse complement strand
CTGATCCCGAAAACGCCCAGAAGAGGAAAAAGGACCAAAGGCGCCAGCGCCGTGGCGGCGACGGGAAGGGCTTCGGTCGCCCACCATATGGCCATCAACACACCGACCGCCGCCGTGTGCCAGGCTGCCGGCTGAAGTCCTTCGGGCGTCGGCGAGAAAAATACGATCAATGCTGCGATGGGCCCCAAAAACAAACCGATATCGCGATGGCGTCCCCCATGAACAGGTTCTCCACTTGTGCCGGGAGACCGTGTCATTGGGCGCAGCAAGAGGTTTTAAACAAAAAGGAACGTGTGCAGGTCGGATGACCACCTGACGCCACGATGACCGGTCTTGCCTTATCCCCCATAAAAGATATTATCGCCCAGATCCTTCATTCCTAAAATGGCTTCGTCAGGACGACCTGCGATGGCTTTGCCGACATGCGCCTCAACAACTTCAGCAACAAAGATATGGTGGTCTCCGCGCTCCACAACATCCGTGACCTTGCACTCAATGGCCGCAACGGCACTCTCAAGAAGGGGCTGCCCCGTGCTTCCCGCACGATAAGGCTCGCCGCTGATTTTGCCAACTTCCACGTGAGCCGGTTTAAACATACTGAATGCAATCGCCTGCTGCCCCTTACCCAACATGTTGAGCGCAAACAGTCCAGTCTGTTTAAGTATCGCATAGGCGCCCGAGTCGATTTTCACGCCCACCACGACAAGCGGCGGCACTCTTATCCTCCACCGTCAATACGTAAATGTCATAGGGAATCATCCTCAGTGCCGTTTTTTTCGCGTCCGCATCCATAGAAGCCGTCCCTTCCGCTCTGTTCTTCTTTATGAAACAGTTCGCCTGATATGCCTTTTAAACCGATGCTGACACGATCGTCTCATACCACATTTCATCTTTGGGCATTTGATGGCATCGGTTGTTTAATATGTAATAGCTCAGATCTGATCGTACAGACAGTGTCAGATTGAGTCGGACTCCGATCGACCGTTTCCGCCTAGGAGCGGACCTCCGCGGGCGTTAACACTTAGCTATTGATCTAACTATAGGCTGAGACTATAGTTAGCCATATGGATAACAATCAAAGCACCCTAGATTCCGTCTTTCACGCTCTGGCAGACCCCACACGCCGAGCCGTCATTCAGCAGCTTGGTAGGGGCTCGGCAACCGTCAGTGAATTGGCCGAGCCGTTTGATATGGCTTTGCCTTCTTTCATGAAACATATCGGTGTCCTTGAATCATCGGGGCTGATTGGCTCGAAGAAAGTCGGACGGGTGCGAACCTGCAAAATCAAACAGAAGACACTGGCCGACGCTGAAACGTGGATCAATGAGCAACGCGCCTTATGGGAGGGCCGCATAGATCGGCTTGCTGAATACGTCGAAAACAATTTATCAAAGGAAAGTTCATGAGCAAGACCGATAAAGACTTAACTGTTTCCCGAGTTATCAAGGCGCCCCGCACAGAAGTGTGGAAGGCGTGGAAAGAGCCGGAGCATCTCGTGAAATGGTGGGCGCCCGCACCCGTTGTGACAACATCCAACAAGCACGACTTTTTCACGGGAGGTGGCTTCGACACAACGATGACGCTTGAAGACGGTACGGTCATGAACGGCGGCGAAGGTTGCTTCCTGGAGGTCGTCGAGAATGAGCGAATCGTTTTCACTGACGCGCTACAGGGCGGCTGGCGTCCAAACGAAGAAGCGTTTTTCTCGGCTGTCATCACACTAGAAGAACATCCCGAAGGAACGCTCTACACGGCAACCGCATTGCACAAGAACGATGAGGATTGTCAGACACATGCGGAAATGGGCTTTCTGGATGGTTGGGGTACGGCGCTCGATCAGCTTGCCAAGATGGTTGAGGAGCAGATGAATGGCTGAACAAACCGAAAACAGCGTCTCGGAATGGGTGTCATTTCCACTAGAAAGGGAAATCGTTATTGCCCGTGTTATCGATGCAGAACGCGACACGGTGTTTCGCGCATGGACCGATCCATCGCAGATAGTTCAGTGGTTCGGACCCGAAGGGTTTCGAATCGAATCGCACGAAACCGACATACGCGCCGGTGGCGTGTGGCGCTTTGATATGATTGCGCCTGACGGCAACCGTTACTCCAATCGCATGGAGTTTCTACGAATCGAGCCGCCAAAACTGCTCGAAGCCAATCACGGCACAGACGTTGACAACGACCCGGAACGTTTTCGGTTGCTGGTTACCTTCGACGAACAAGACAACGGCAAAACGGTTGTCACCTTGCGTCAGATGCACCCGACTCCAGAACGTCGTGCGACTGTCATTGGATTTGGTGCAGCGGAATATGGCGCTCAGACGTTGGATAAACTTGCAAATCACGTCGCGGTCAAACCCTGATGGCCTCAACAGCAGACGTTCTTTTGATCATGAAAGCTATCGACCGTCCGCTAGTAGGCGGAAGCGGACAGTCGAGGTGCGAACTCATCTGACACCGTCTGTACGATCAGATCTGAGTTATCACATTTAATAAGACAAACAGCTTGGCGGATCATCACCTTAACGGATTCAAGACCCTGTCTCAACGTAAACGCGTTCGACCAATTCCCCATCGGCAACAAAATCCTGCCCCACTGTGATCAGATCAATTTCATCAGGCAGACCACCAATCCAGGTGCCTTTGGGCCCTTCATCCAATATGACGATCGGCACGAACCGAGCCCGGCTGTCCTGATCGACAATCTTCACACCTATACTGCCATCATCGGACAGAGCCAGAACGGA
>JAJDBI010000146.1 GCA_029261435.1 Nitrospinaceae bacterium | reverse complement strand
CAAGAGCTCGTTGTTCGTATGGCCAATGAAAACCCGCGATGGGGTTACACTAGAATCCGTGGTGCCTTGTTCAACCTCGGCCATGAGATCGGCCGCAACACGATCAAGCGTGTCCTTGTCGAAAACGGTATCGAACCTGCGCCGGAACGGTGCAGGCGGATCTCTTGGTCGACATTTCTGAAGGCTCATTGGGGTGCAATCTCCGCTGCTGATTTCTTCACCGTCGAGGTGTTGAGGCCTCACGGCTTGGTACGATACATGGTGCTGTTTGTCATCGATCTAAAGACACGAGCAATCTCTATCGCTGGCATCTCAAGGCAGCCTCTTAAGACCGCGCTCTGAATCGACAGATCCGAATCCAAAGTGTGGTTAAAGTCTACGGCCCTTAGAGACGAATGGATAATTCGGCGCGAACCGGCGTGAAAAGAGCGTCTCTACGCTGCAGTTAGCGCAGATGCTACGCGCCAACTCGCCGAATACACGACACTTCTCCGACGCCGGAGTGTGGTCTTGAGTTTGCCGATGAGTGAATGGTGGTGGGCGGAGTCATGCGCGAACCACACTACGTGTCACTTTCCCTGTTACACGGGAAGATACAGGGAAAACTACCGGATGGAGACCGCTTCGAGCGTGCTGTTTGCCGAAAACTCTAACGAACAGAATCGCTTAGAACGTTTTCAGTAGCGGTTGGAGAACGAGTAACAGGGAATTAATAGGGAATCGCTTCTTCCCAAAAGAAGGCTTGGCTCTTGGTCCGAACGGCCAAGAAGGGGCGAGGCTTTACTCAGTTCCGCGGTAGGTCAAGAGTTTGGCGGCGGATGAGGTCGTGACGAGACACAGGCATGACGATGGGCCAAGCATCATAGGGGTGTGACGTCTGCGAGCCAGATCGTAGATTGGAGGCACCGGTGGATCGGCGCGATGCGATTCAGTGCGCTCGGTCCTCCGGCGCACGATGAGGTGTGGTGCCTCCGAGCCTCATCGGTGATCCTAGAGTTTTGGCACAATAGTGCGTCCAGTCGAAGGCTGGCGCATTCTGCGGGAGACAGTCCCGCCAGGGCAAGAGTCAGGAGCCCTGTAGCTTGAGTCGCAGACAGGAGGGAAACCAAATGATCTGAAGCCGACTGACAAAGCCATCCTTGGGATGGTGAGCGAGTCACCGGGCCGCAACGTAAGTGAACCCATAGGTGGCCTCGACACAAAACAAACCGGAGGCCGAGCTTTCTATTGTGAGGCGAAGGCAACATGGGTCGACGAATCCTGACCGAGGCGTCGATTCACTCCGGCGGGGTAGTAGGGGCAGCACGGTGACAAGGATGCGCTGAGCAACTGGAGAAGCCGTCCTCGTCCCAGCGAGAAATAGTTGGAGCAAGGTAGGCCGTATAACTGGCATCAACCGGGAAAGCGGTCGAAGACGAGACGGTGGCGGCTGGGTTCGTAGTAGCGATGAAGCGGAGTAACTCCCGTGGAGCGAAGGGGCCCTGCTGTTCATGACTTCTTCGCCAACATGGGAGGCAGGGGCGAGATGATAAAGACGCCTATCGATCTGCAAGACCTGCGACGAAGGATATACGCCAAGGCGAAGGCTGAACTGCCACGGCGCGGACAGCGCCGCGGCTTCGGCTGGAAGAGGTGGAGTACGTGCTGGCGAGACTGCCGGCGCCGAAAGCGTCTCCGGTATGATGGGCCACATAACCCTTGGCACGAAGTGGACAGGAAAGCGTAGTGCGGGAAATCCGCATGCTGCGTTTGACGTGGCGGGGGCTGGAAACGGAGTCACGGTTGGCTCTACACGGGCACGAAGGGGGAAACCCCGGACACGGACAAGAGCCGACCTACTGGGCCACCGCGCCAGTCCTCGACCCTACCGGGATTCGTTGAGTACCGGTAACCCTTGGAGTACCGTCCCGCAATGTTGAGCCAGGAGGCGTCCTGCAATTCGGTTGTCGTGGCTGGATTGCTGTGGCTCTTTGTCCTGTTCATCTACATCGCCTCACCCGTTTCTCAGGTGTCCGATTCGAAGTATATGCTGCTTGCGAGCGAACACTTTCTCGCGCACGGAAATTTTGAATTGGATCAGCACTTTCCACCCTTCGTGGACGACACGGGCTATCCCTCGATGAGGCCGGAAAGGGGGCTGCCTCGTCACGTGGTTCGAATCAAGGGCCATCTTTATTACAAGTATCCGCTTGGATCCGTGGTGCTGACCGCCCCCTTGATGCCGGTTGCATGGAGACTCGGGGCACCGCGAGCCATCGAGCCCGACGGTCGCTACAACAGACGATCCGACCACGTCGCACAGCGGCCGTTGGCGTCTTTTGTGACGTCGATAGCGGTGCTGCTGGTGTTCGCGCTTGCGACGCTTTGCTTGCCACTGCCCCAATCGTTTCTCCTGGCACTGTGTGCAGCGTTGGGCACGCAACTTTGGAGCACGGCATCACGCGGCTTGTGGAGCCACACCTGGCTGGTTGTTCTGCTCGGCGTAGTGGGCTGGCATGTGCTGCGTCACGAGATACGCGGGACTCCCCTGCGGCCGGTTCTACTTGCGACAGTACTCTCGGCCTGTTTTTTCGTGCGGCCGACGAGTGCCTATCTCATTTTGGCGTTCACTCTTTACGTCTGGATTCGCAGTCGCCGGGATGGTCTGGTGCTCAGCTTGACGGGAGCAGTCTGGACCAGCGCATTCGTTGCCTTCAGCCTGAGTCATTTCGGGACTTTCATGCCGCCCTACTACCTCAAGGTCGAAGAGCTTCGAGCGATCAACCTGATCATTGGGATTCCAGGTCAGTGGCTCAGTCCTTCGCGGGGGTTGCTGGTATTCGTACCCCTGGTGGGATGGCTCGGATGGCTCGGGTTTAGAGTGCGAACGACAGTGGCCCCGCGTGCATTGGTTTTGTCGATGCTCGCCGGGATCGTGGCGTACAGCTTGAGTATGGGCGCCTTCGAGAGTTGGTGGGGAGGCTATTCGTACGGCCCCCGTTTTCAAACCGACCTGGTGCCTGTATTCGCCCTGCTGGCTGTGATTTTCGTACACGCCGCGGGGCAACGCAGAGATCGGTCGGTGGCGCGCCCGTTGCGGCGAGCCGAGTGCATCGCGATGCTGGTGGCCGCCGGGATCGGCGTGGTTCTAAACGGTGCCGGCGCCTGGTCCGAAGCCGGCCAGGATTGGAACAAGTATCCGCAATCGCTTCACGACCAACCTGCGCGCGCCTTCGACATCGCGCACAGCCAGTTCATGGTCGCGCTGTTCCCGAGCTTGCTCGAACGGGAGGCGCCGTTACCCCATGATCCCTCGGTGCAGGACTAGGCACCGAAGCATGAACGCCGCGTCGCTCGATTCAAAACATCTCGCATAGGGTCTACAAGAGTCCATCGCCAAGATCGTCGACCAGCTTGCGGAATTCGTCGAAGAGCGGTTGCCGCTCCGATGATACTCGAGAGCGATTGCCTGCGCGAATGATGCGATCCACGGCATGCCCATATCGCAGCCCTGTGTTCCAATCGGGAAGAGCCACGCAAGAAGCGGCCTGGTACGCGTCGGCGGCAGACGAGCGATGTGATTCGGGTAGGGCGTATAGGAAGTGCGCGATCTCGTACCAGCGATTGCACAAGCCGAAGTCGAGCCAATCGACTGCGCAAATCCCATGGGAATCGGAGAAACAGAGATTATGGGACTGGAAGTCTCCGTGCCCCACAACGTCACTGTGGTCGGGCATCTCGTGCGTCAGGACACGCTCGATGCATCGCAAGAACACGTCGACGATCCCGGTCTCGGAACGGAAAGCCCTTTTGGCGTGGAGACCTTCCTGTCGGAGCCGGTTGGCGAACTCCGCGCGCCAGTAGTGCGAGTGTCCCTTGTCTACGAGCAGTGCGACAGCTTCGCGGGGCATCTCGACTCCGTGAAAGCAAGCGAGATACTCGGCCGCGAGACCAGAATGTCGATGCGTCTCCGGCGAGAGGCGGCCGACATCTTCCAGAAGCAGACATTCTCTCTGTTGCTGAAGGATATTGGGTACGCGCACACGTGTCCCTACGATCTGCTGCGCGAGCACCAGTGCGCTGATCTCGCGCTCCGCCTCGCGGGGCGACAGGCAGCACTTGAGGATCCCTCGCTCGGTCCGCCAGACCCGGCACGTGTCGCCGAGCGGCTCTAGTCGCTCAAGGTCGGAAAAGAGAGGCGGAAGAGACATCGGCAAGACCTATGAGGGGCTGCTTTCGGGCGCGGCAACGATTTCGTACAGGAACTCCATGTAGCGTGCCGAGACGGATTCTGCCTGGTGGGCGCAGCGCACGTAGGATTCCGCCATTTCCCCCATCTCCAGGCGACGAGCGGTGCCCCGCGCCAGTTGGCGCATGGCGTCCAGCAGGCCCTTTTCGTCCATGACGTCAACTTTCACGGCGACCTCGTCGGGGAGTTCCGAGTACCACCCGTGATCGAAGACGATCAGCGGTCGACCCGCTGATAGGGCGCGTAAGGCGGATCCGGAGGTCTCGCCCATAGTGGGATCGCGGAGGTTGACGACGATGTCACAGGCGGCAATGCAATCCACGAAGGCCTGAAAGTCCGGCACGAAGTCCAGATGCTGCACGGAGTCGCTCAATCCCAACTCGGCCACCAACCGGAGGAGTTCCACCGAGTCATCGGAACTTTCTCCAACCAACAGGTAGCGGACCTCTGGAAACTCGGCCTGCAACTGCGCGAAGGCCCGCATACTGAGGTGGAGTTGCTTGTAACGCGCAGAGTGTCCAAGGCTCGCGAAGATGATGGCGTCTTTCGGCCAGCCTAAATCCAGCCGCACGTCGGATGCCCTGGGATGGCTGTCCACGATGTGCGGAATATGCACCACACAAGCCTCGGGAACGCAGTGCAGGATGCGTTTCCGAGCGTACTCGCTGTGAACGATCGTGCCCAGGCTGGTGCGCACGGCACGGTCGAACAGGGGCCATCGAAGATTCGCGAGGTCGTACTCGCCAGCGGCGATGCTCTGTGCGCGGTGATACCCCCGCATTCCTTGCGAAAGCCCGAGGTCTCGCGCAAGTTCGTGAATGTGATCGTGGAGGCCGAGGGATCGGTGAACCATGAACTGGTAGAGATCGCACTCGTGGAGAACGAGCACGCCGGGGTATCGTAGAAGCGTTAAATAGATCTCCTCGTGATATGCCGCGTTGTTGCCTATGTGGTAGAGAGGCAGGTCAAACTCGAAGCGGCGAGCGCCGTAACTCTCGATCGCGGCCACGGAATATTGCCGCCGCAAGTCATCGGCAACAGCATCGGGGTCCACTACAAAGAGCGTGATGTCGGCAACCCGAGCGAGGCCACGCAGCAACTCCGTGCTGTAATCGGCGATTCCGCTGCGGGCTGGCGGCAGGGGGCTGAAGTACGCCAGGCGGAAACGTTTCATGCGGATTCGCCGCTGCGGCGACCGATCATGCTTGCAACTTCTGGAGCAGCGCTTCCTGTTGGTCCAGCCGCCGTCGCAACTGCACAACGTGGACCGTTAGCTGAGCCAAGTCGTGTTTCAGCTCGATCGATTCCACATCGCGGTCGATCAGCTGTGCGGCGATGACCTGATTGAAGCGGTTTTGCTGGTTCAGCAAATGACGGATACGCCGATTAACGGCCAGCTGAGCCAACAGTGTGCGAAACCGGGCGACGACGCCTGCCAAGCCCGGTGCGCGTGTATCGAAAACCCTATCCTGCACCTGCCAACCCAGCGATTCTGTCGTCGTGTGGTCACCCATCGCATCCTTCCTCTTGGAGTCATCATTCGCGTCCGACTAGCCTCTCAACTGTAACATCTTCGAGAGCATGAGTCGTAATCTTGGACCCGATGGCGAGCGAGCCCTCCCAAAAGATCATGGCCAGGGCCATGGTGGAGCTGGGCAGGGCCGAGACGTCGGAACGTACGGCCTGGAGGACCTCGCCCTGGCTTCGCGCCGCGAGGGCTTCAAATTCTTCAACTCGACTCTATTCCTAGAACTCCTGAAAAAGCGTACAGTGAGGCGTGGCTGCTGCATCCGCTCATTCTTGAGTGCAGAGGTCATCACGATTGAGCGGGACAATCAGAGCAAAGAGAAAAGGCCCATGAAAATGAAACCTACACAAGGAGTGTCCTATCCCCGCAGTGGTCATGCGCCTGTTTTTCATATCGCCAAACGCTATTTCGGAGACGCGCTCATCTACTGTGACCCCAAGAAGAAGAAGCATTGTGGATGTGGATCCGTTCCCTGTAGCAACCCTGCCCGAACATTTTCGAAGAATCATGATTTCGGGCTGCATAGATCGGTTGGCGTTCCGATCATCCCGTCGGAGCACTATTTCATCCAATACCGAAATCCGGTCCGGTCCATCGTCTCTAATTTCTATCTTCACCGGAACAATCATCCGGATATGGCGAAATGGGCGGACTGGGAGACGTTCGCTCGGAGGTGCATCTCTCATTGGAATCGATTCGTCGACAAATGGGTATTGGATTTCCCCTCGGATGCGGATGCACCCTTCTACTGTGGGTACGAGACACTGATCGCAGACCCGGAAACGCGCGTGAGAGAGATTCTCTCGTTCCTCAGCGACGAGCCGCTAGACGATGAAGCCGTCGCCCGAATCCTTGAGCAGCACCCGATCGCCCCAAGGGATAGGCTCTCGGCGTTTGAATTTTACGATCCGATATTTTTCAAAGAACTCGAAGACGTAACGGCCGAACGGCTGGCGAGATTGGAGCTTCCCTCTTTTGCCGAAGAAATCTGACCCGGAACTTACTCCTCAGTCTGCGAGGCGGCCGCGGTAGCGGGTGTAGAATCAGCGCTGATCCCGTCTGCCGACGTCACCGAGCTCCCATACTACGAATGTACGGCACCAGATTGCGGAGCTGCTCATCGCTGAGCACGCCCACCCATGGGGGCATGGCCGAACTGAGGCCCGAGGCCACGCCACCGTTGCGAATTACGATGAGCATTTGCTCGTCGGTTGTACGCTCCTGCCAACCTATCGAGGTGAAATCCGCTGGCGCCGGCAGCATCGCCGCACTGGGTTTTCCGGCCTCGCCGTGACATCGAGCGCACAACGCCATGAAGGTAGCCCCCGCAGTGAGAGGCGCTTCGTGCGACTCCTGCTCCCCCTCCCCGCGGCGCTCCAATGTGAGGATCTGGCCTGACGGCTTCTCCGTGTCACCTTTCCGGGTCAGTACGATGTCCTCACCCACCTGGTCCACCGAGACGATCCCGCGTCCGGCGATGTTCTCGACGCGGGCAATTGGCTCGACGCGAATCCCACCATCCGCCTCACGCCGAAGCACGAACACTTCGCCGGAAGTGCAGTCGGTAAAGATGTAGCCGCCGCGAAGCTCGGGATGTTTGTCCCCATAGTAATGCGTGCCGCCAATGACGCAGGTGCGTAGGTTGAGGTGTGGATAGGCGTACAATGGCTCGGTTGGCACGCCGTGCTCTGGCACGGTGCCCCGAAGCTTCTCACGCAACCACGCATGGCCCTCCTTGAGGCGCCACCAATGATTGGTGCCCCGACCCACGATGTTGATCTCCTCATAGCGGTGCCCGCCTACGTCGGCGACCCACACCTCCCCAGTGGTCGGCTCGAGACTGAGCCGGAAAGGATTGCGCAACCCGATGGACCAGAATTCTTCCAGAGCCTCCGACTGTCCGACGAAGGGGTTGTCGTTGGGAATGCAGTAGCCCTGGGTTCGCCCAGCAACGGGCTGGCGCACGATGGGGTGGCTGATCCCCCCCCGGCAGTCCACGTCAATTCGCAACACACCGCTAAATAGGCCGCCGTCAATGCGCTGTGCGTTGTTTGTGCCGAACGGCCCGCCGCCGTCGCCAACGCCGATGTAGAGGAAGCCATCGGTACCAAACACCAGGCCGCCGCCGTTGTGCATGGGGTGCTCATCCTTCTGATCGATGAGTACCCGCTCGGAGTCCGGTTCGAGAAATCCTGTGGACGGGTCCATGTCGAACCGCACGACACGGTTGGTGAGCCGCCCCTCGACCACACCGGTGAACGTCAGGAAAACCCAGGGTCGGCTTGCATCGGAGTGCAGGGAAGGGTGCATCGCGATTCCCACCATCCCCATTTCGCCCTCGATTTCTTCCTTGGGGTCGGTTACGACAAGAGCCGTTTGCACCACTGGATCGCCCTCTGGGCGGACCAGGTACACCTTTCCTCCACGCCCGAGCACGTAGAATCGATCCGCCAAGCTTGGATGCGCAATGACCTGAGTGGGCTCAGGAAAGATCAACCCGTTCACCACCGGCCGCAGCAGGTAGGGATAGTGGGTCGTGTCCCGCGTTATCAACGTGCGCCAGAAGAGGCGCGCGGACTTCCCCGCCGCATTGAAGTCGTGCTGGGCGAACCCATTGCCCAAGCCGATGAGCACGGCGAGCCACAGAACGGCGGAGCGCGGGAGCCTGGCTAGCGACGTCCCGACGCGCAGGGGGCTGCGGCGGAGGGCCGGCAAATGCACCAGCGCTACGGCGGGCAGCGCCGCGCCCATGTAGAGCAGTGACACCCGCAGCCAATCGGCCTCCCGAGGAAACAAGGGTGATCCCAGCAGCAGGCTCAGAGGCGACAGCGTCACCAACATGGCGAGATAGAGAAGCAGTACCGCGAGTGGCGGCCACTGACACAAGCGAGGTTTGCACTCTGCCGCAACGAAGCCCAACAACAGTAGCGCGCCGTGGGTGGCGAGCAGCAACGACATCGGCAACACCCAAGCGTCGCCTCGCCAGTCGGCGTTGAAGCCCACTCCAATGACGAGCACTTGGGCCGGTAGTGTCGCGATGACGCCGATGAGGGGTCGCCAAAGGTGTGTCAGCATGGTGGGCGAGAACTCGACTGTACAACTCGGACCTTTCGAGAACAAGTCTCATGTCAGTCGGGGGCACGATGCAGAGAGTTCGAAATACGTCCACGAAGGGGAGCCACGTTCGAACTGACCGGCCGCCCGCTTCTCGGCGAACCAAGTCCGTATGAGGCGATTGGTCTCTTGCGACTTTCGGTCGCCGTCCGGCTTGAATCGCATTTGATATTCGAGCATCGACGGTTCGACCGACCGCCAAGCGTCGCGACCCATCAAATAGCCCCATAATCGAGCGTGCCACCTGACGACAGAAGCGGCCGGTAGCTTGGCCGCGACATCGCCGTGACACTCGACCCACCCTGATACGAAACCCACGTTATCGTATAGGTCGCGGCTCCAGCTCCACAGTTGAAGGCAATACGCGATATAGGTCGGGTCGACCGTGAGGTCGTCTTCGAATACGAACAGTCGCTCGTATCCCTCCCCGAATAGTTGCACGCGCGCGTCGATTATCTGTCTTGCGCAACCGTAGGTGCTTTCGCGTAAGACCGGCGTCGCGTGTGGTATCGCCTCTAGTAGTGTATCGACGTGCGCGGCTTGAAGTCGTGGCGACTCGGGATTCTTGTCGACAAAACAATATACCGGCACAGCCGCCGACGATATTTCGGGGTTCATCGCCAACGCGTCGACCGTTTCCTTGAAGTAACCGGGCCGGTTCGCCGCGATCAATGCGACAGCCGTGTCGCCTGTGATTGTGCTACGTTTCAAGCGTCGCCTTCTCTGTCCACTCGTGATCGTTGTCGGCTACTCAGGCAAGCGACGCGATCGCGGCCTCATAGACCTGCACGGTCTGTTCGGCTGTTCGCTGCCATCGAAACTCCGCCGCCCGTCGCAGTGCACGCTCGCTCAGTTCGGCACGATGCTTTGGGGAAGCCACCAAACGATGCATCTGGCGTGCAATATCCCTGGGATCGTCAGCGTCGGCCGCCAACCCGGCATCGCCGACGATCTCGGGCATGGAGCTGTTGTCGCCGTAGATAACGGGTGCGCCGCAGTGCATTGCCTCGAGCAAGGGCAGTCCGAAGCCCTCGTAGTGCGAGACGTAGACAAAACCGGTGGCGGCCGAGTAGATTGCCGTAAGATCGTGATCATCGACATAGCCGGTCAAGTGAACGCGCCCCGGGTTGCGCGCAGCGGCACGCATGATCTCAGTCGATTTCCACCCCTTGGTCCCCGCAATCACGAGGGACACGTCTGCGCAGCCCAGTTCCCCAGTGAGAATCTCGAACGCCTTGACTACACCGTCCAGGTTCTTGCGAGGCTCGAGCGTACTGAGCGTCAACAAGAATGGTTGGTTCGATATACCGTAAGCATCGCGGATTCGCGCGTGAGCTAGTACGTCGTCGACCGGATGGAACTTCGCAGCGTCGGCTGCACTGAGCACCGTGGTGATGCGGGAGGCATCGACCGCGTACGCGTCGATCATCTGTTCTCTGGTGGCATTGGAGACCGAGAGGAATCGGGCGTCGTTACGAACGGCGCGTTCCAAACCAATCCGCAACGTAAAATTGTTGGCGCGAGTTTGGTGCTGCGGACAGGCGATGTGGCAGAGGTCGTGTACGGTAACGAGCAACGGAGCACCTTTGGATGGTAGATAGTGTTCGTTGTTCGGCAAGGTGACGTGGGCAAGATCATAGCCGTGCGTGTCGGCGATCATCGCAACGGGCCGAAGAAGATCCGAGGTCCACAGAAACCCGACGATACGCGACGGCAGAGCCACCGACAGGGCGCCCAACAACATCCGGACAAGGAGCGGCGGAAGCAGTAAGCCGATGTAAGATCCGAGCGTGTCGGGTGCTACCGGCCTGCGCAGCTCACTTTTTTCTTTTCCGAAAAGGCGGCGGCACGCCCAAGCTGGAATGACTGCGCGTAGGACAAACAAGATGCCGGGCGGGATCAGTCCGGCGACCAAACTGAAGATCCGATTTCGCGAGCCCCTCTCGTAATCGGATTGGTCGGCGCAGTTGTCGCTTCGCGCAGTGTCCCGATGGCCAAGGTAGATGCCGACGGCTTCGTCCAAAGAATGAACGCGATCGCGAACCAGCACATCGATCTCCGGTCGCTGAGCGGCCGGAATGGCCGCGAGCGCGCGTAGCAACTCGACGACGTAGCGTTTGATTCCATCCATCTTTGCATCGGCGAGTTTGGATGCTTCGATGAGAACGCGGTGGCGGTTCGGTGATTCGATCGCGTCTAGCTCCGGTTCTTGTCCCGGCTCCGGTGGTCACCGTCGCCGGCCGCCCGGTGGTGGATCTCGTACATCGCTGCGTAGACTCCGCCGCGGGCGAGCAACTCCTTGTGACTGCCATGGTCAACGACCCGTCCCTCATCCAGTACGTAGATGTAATCGGCCATCGCAACGGTTGAGAAGCGGTGGGAGATGAGCAGCGTCGTTCTGCCTGCTGCGAGGCGCTGAAGACCGCGGTACATCTCGGCTTCGGCATTTGCATCGAGACTCGCCGTGGGTTCGTCGAGAATCAGGATTGATGCGGGCTTGGCCAGCGCGCGCGTGATTGCTATCTGCTGCCATTGCCCACCCGAAAGGTCGTATGTCCCGAAGCGGCGGCCGAGCCGTGTGTCGAAGCCGTCGGGGAACTTCGCGATCATGGGCGCCGTCCCGGCATGTTCAGCTAGCGTGCGGACGGTTGCTGGGTCCCCTGACAGAGCAGCCCAGTTCCCGTAGGCGATGTTATCGGAGGCACTGGCTTCGAAGCGTATTACGTGTTGCCCGACGTAGGCGATCCCCTCGTGCAGGAAGGCCAGAGGCATATCGCGGATGTCGTGGCCGTCAAGCAGAACTTCCCCGCTGGTGACGTCATCGAGCCTCGAGATGACGCGGGTGAGGGTCGTCTTGCCACAGCCGTTTGGTCCGATCACGGCCACTGTCTTGCCTGCCGGCAAAGTCATGTCGATGTCATGCAGCACCTCGTCGGAAGATCCCGAGTATGTGAAGCAGACGCCTTTCAGTTCGATGTTGCCCTCGATGTGCGTGGGTCGAATCGTTCCGTCCTTAGGGCGCAGCGATTCTGTTTCGAGAAGCTCCCGAAGGTTCGACACGAACAGCACCTTCTCGAGACTCCTGGCGACTGCGTCCACGAAGCTTCGGATGCACTCCTGCATGCGGTTGATGCTGATCACAAACGTACCAAACAGTGCTACTGAAACGTCCCCGGCTGCAGTGCGGTATCCGACCCACACGACCAGGCCGAGAGCTGCAGCGGTAACGACGACGGACGCCAGCGCTCCACCGATCGCCTGGCGGCGGTACAAGCCCAGGTTGATTGAGAGGATCTGCCGCAGGTAGCCGCGACACTGATCGAGCAGGACCGGAGCAAGATCGTAGAGGCGTACCGTCGGGAAGAAATGAGTATCGCTAAGCGTGTTGGCGAAATAGGTCGACCACCGTCTCACGGTCGTCTGAGCCCGTAGCGTCTCGTAGTTCAGCCTCGCCATACGCCAGCGAATCAGCAGTGCCGGTACCCCCGCCAGCAACAAAACGGGCGTTAGCATCGGCTCGACATAGAGCAGTACCGCGGTGAGTGAGGCGATCTGAAAGCCTTGGGTAGCGATGGGAACCGCGGTCGTGACGAACCCGACCAGTGAACCACCCGGTTCGCTCGACGCCCGCTCGATGACGTCTCGCATCGCCGGGTCTTCGAACTGCGCCAGATCCAACGTTGCCAAGTGTCGTAGGACTTCAGTTGACAACTGCACGCGGAGTTCGTCCGTAAGACGCGACCTGACGTAGTCCCGAGCGATGGCCACCAGTGTGCTCATCAAGGCGAGCAGCGCTGCAATACCGAGCGCGGCGGCGAGTTTGCCCTGGTTGCCGCCGGTACCTTCGAAGATTTGCTTGGCCTCGCCGATCGAGAGGCCTACGGTGAGCGCGAACAACACGGGGACGAACGCGTCGATGATCTCTACGGTGATCAACGCCGAACATAGCCTGGGCGATCCCTGCCACACCAGGCCGAGCGCGAAGCCGGCATGGTCAAGCAACCCGCGCCATCCCGATGGGCCCGCGAAGTCGGTGTTTTGCTCGAGTCTGATCACCTGCGGTAGTGTGCTCGTGGCTGCGCCGCGATCCGTTCGTAGCAGTCGCGCATGCGTTTGGCCGCGTCTGTCCAGCGAAACAAAGCGGCGCAACTGAGTCCGGCATCGACGCGGCTTTGCCGCAAACCTGAGTCGGCCAGGAGGCGCGCCATTGCGGCTTGGATAGAGCTTACCTCGGTCGGGTCGACCAGCTCGGCGCAGTCACCGGTATTCTCGGCGAGCGAGGAGCCGTCCGAGGTGATGACGGCAGTTCCGCAAGCCATGGCTTCGAGCGGCGGAAAGCCGAAGCCTTCTTCGAGCGACGGAAACACGAACACCGTCGCAGCGCTGTAGAGAGCCGGCAGATCCTCGTTGGGAACGAAGCCAAGAACGTGGATCTTCGCATCGGCAGAAGGACGGCCCATTTGGCGGCGCACGTCTTGTCTTTCCCAGCCCCGGTCGCCGATTATTACGAGGTGTTCGGTTCGCTCTGAGGCCACCGCCATCGCACGGAACGCTTCGATCACCCGGGCTAGGTTCTTCCGCGGTTCGATCGTGCCGACGAAAAGCACGAAGTCTTCGGGAAGTCCGTACTTTCGTCGCACCGCTTCGACTTGATCGGGGGTCGCCGGTTGAAAGCGATTGTGAATGCCGGCACGCGTGACGACGATGCGAGAGGCATCGACCGCCCTCGGTAGCAGACGCAAGAGATCGGCCTTGGTGTGCTCGGACGGGACTGCGACTTCGTTGCAGCTACGGATACTGGTTTCGACTGCCCAGCGAAACCCGGCACTGGCCCTCATTCGCGTGTGTACCTGGGGCCGCGAAAAGAACGTCATGTCGTGGACCGTCACAACATGCCGCGCGCGGCGCTTGAACAGCGGCGCGATGAACGCCGGCGAATGCACGACATCGAGCCGGTTCACCCATTCCATGACGGGCAAGACGCCCTGCTGAAAACACAGGCGCGTCGGTCGCGGTCGCAGTGCTGCAGGCACGATGCGAAACCGTGCAGGGACCATCTCGCCAATGCGAATTCTGTCCTCACAGTTTACGAACAGCGTATAGTCGTTGGCATCGTCGATCTCGGCGAGCCCGCAGACGAGGCCGGTGACGTAATTGTCTACACCCGTTGGTTTCTCCAGCAGGCAGGTCATGTCAATCCCAACGTTCATGGAAGGCGTAGTAATACGATAGGATAGCAGAATGTACGAGGACGCGACGCACTCGAGAGAACCGACTGAGCGGCGACAGTGCTGTCTGCACATCGGCCTGCCGAAGACCGCGACCAAGACCAAGACCCTTCAGATGACGCTGTTTGCGCAACACGCCGAGGTATACTGGCGTTGGTGCATGAATCGAAATGAGCATCCGGTTTCCCGCGTCCGGGCCCCTAGACGGCGTTGGTGCATGAATCGGTTGGGTGGAGCGTTTTCCGGGTGTTGTCAACTTAGAGTCGCCAGCGCGAGGCTGGGCCGTGAAGCCGCGGATTCACCCCAGAGTTTATACTGCCGTCGCCGCGTTCCAGACTTGAAAAGCGCGCTCTCGAAAGAGCCGATGATGAACAGCGCGTAGCAGGTGTCGACCGACTCGGAATAGATTCCCGATCAGTCCGTGGACAGCAAGGAACCGCTGCGCTTGACCGGCCGACTTAAAGCGTTGCATCTGCCGTTCGCGCCGCCGCGTCGGTTGATGCGAAACTTCGGCTCTGTTGTTGGCGTACTGCGACGTGTCGTGAATCACCGAAGGCAACACAACGCGATGCGCTGCCGCGTAGCTCCTCGGCTTATCAGTGACGAGCCGCCTTGGTTCGGAGCCCAGCTGATGGGATGGACTCCTCCCGTGACTTAGTCGGCATCGCAGTGCCAAAGTCACCTTACGTCCCGGGTTACCCGTGGAAGGAGGAGCCGAATGAAGTCTACATTAATTGCCGTCGATGTCGCAAAGGAAGTTTTCGAGGTTGCAGTCTCCGAGCGCCCTGGCCGTGTAACGCAACGGCACCGTCTCTCCCGTGTCGGGTTCGGCCGATTTCTGGCCAAGCAAGCTGCCGGCACGATTGTGATGGAAGCCTGCGGTACGGCACACTTCTCGTATTGTGCCAAAACCCCGCCGACCGCAGAACTAGAGGGTTTCCGGCGTCCGCGCGCCGCACTACCTTTGCTGGCGGCTCTGGTCTAAAGCTCGGTCCGTGGCGGGTGCTCAACTCCAATTCTTGATCGCAGTCGTTTCCGGTTGGGTGAACAGACGGCAAGAAGAGGCGATCGTATATCTCGAGTCTGAGAATCGGCTTCTTCGCGAAAGGCTAGGGC
>JAJDBI010000145.1 GCA_029261435.1 Nitrospinaceae bacterium | reverse complement strand
GGTATCATTCTACTAGCCCTTCTGGGAGTTCCTCTTTTTGCAATCATTGGGCTTTCAGCCCTTGCTTCGTTTTACAATGCTGAGATAGATTCTGCGGCAATATTCATTGAGCTTTACAGAGTAGCCAGCAACCCATCTCTCATTGCCATCCCTCTATTCACTTTCTCCGGATTCATTCTTGCTCATGGCAAGACTCCCGAACGTTTGACGCGAGTCTCTCAATCCTTTTTGCGTGGCGCACCCGGTGGCATTCCTCTGGCAATTCTGCTGGCCTGTGCATTTTTCACGGCTCTTACAGGAGCTTCCGGGGTGACTATCATTGCTCTGGGTGGCCTTCTCTATCCTTTATTATTAAGGGAAAAATATGGTGAAAACTTTTCTCTGGGGATGATCACCTCGTCAGGAAGTCTGGGGCTATTATTCCCCCCTTCCCTGCCACTTATTTTATATGGCCTAGTTGCTCAGGTCAGCATCGACAAGCTTTTCATTGCCGGTATTGTGCCAGGCCTTCTCATGATCCTCATCGTATCGACATACGCCATCACTCGAAGCACCCGGTCAACCGAAAGTTTTAACTGGACTGAGGCCAGGTCCGCCCTCATAGATGCGGGGTGGGAATTACCCCTCCCCTTTATAATATTGGTGGGAATTTATGGCGGGTTCTTCACCGTCACCGAGGCCGCATCTGTGACTGTGGTCTATGTCATTCTGGTGGAAACCTTCATATACAAAGATCTGGATGTGTTCAAAGATTTACCAGGCCTGATGAAAGAAAGCATGGTGCTGGTTGGCTCCATCCTCATCATTCTGGGAACCGCTATGGGGTTCACCAATTATCTCGTGGATGAACAAGTACCCATGACCATACTGTCAACCATGCAGCAATACATCCATGATCCCTTGACATTTTTAATGGTTCTAAACGTTTTTCTCCTAATTGTTGGTTGTATGATGGACATATTTTCTGCAATCATCGTGGTCGTACCACTGATTATCCCAATTGCGCAGAGTTTTGACGTTAACATGGTACATCTTGGAATCATTTTCCTGACCAATTTGGAAATTGGTTATTCGACACCACCAGTGGGTATCAACCTTTTTATAGCTGCAACCCGTTTTAACAAACCTGTATTAAAATTGTATCAAGCTGTTTTGCCTTTTTTAGGACTACGGTTGATAGGACTTATTTTGATAACTTATGTACCTGCAATCAGCCTCTTTTTGGTCGATTGGGTTTCCCGGTAATAGATACCATGAAAAAAAAATACAACCATAACTTGAATGATGAAACGGTTTCTTACACTGTCTTTAAAAACCCCATTGGGTTAACAGGTCTGGCTGCAACGGAAAAAGGCCTGATCCGTCTGGCAAACAAAGTTCCCAGCGAAAAGGCTTTTGAAAAACTATTGGTCAACAATCTTGGCTTTCAAGCTAAAAAAGACCCGAACCATTTCAAAGCCCTCATTGATCAATTTCAAAAATACTTTAAAGGCGAACTGAAGTCCTTTCAATTTCCATTGGATTTAAGACTGGGAACACCGTTCCAGCAAAAGGTCTGGAAAGGCCTTCTCACCATCCCCTATGGTTCCACGCGCAGTTATAAATGGTTGGCTAAAGCCATCAAGAATCCCGACTCTGCCAGAGCGGTTGGCAATGCAAACGGTCAGAATCCTCTTTCCATCATCATTCCCTGCCACAGGGTGGTTCGTGAAAACGGCGATCTGGGAGGGTATACTGGAGGTATCAAGACTAAGCGTTACCTTCTGGAATTGGAGAAGGCACTTTAATGGCTCTCTATAAAACCAGAGCCATCGTCATCAAAAGTATGAACCTGTCAGAGTCTGATCGGCTGGTCACTTTCATGACAGAGAAACAAGGAAAAGTTAAGTGCGTTGCCAAGGGGGCCAGAAAAGCCAAGAATCAGTTCTGGGGCGCTCTGGAGCCCATGTCTTTAATCCACCTGATATATTTTGGCCGGGAGCACCAGAGCCTTTTCCGCCTCAATCATTCGGATATCATAGAGTCCTTTCAAACGATTCGCGATGATTTCGACAAACTTTATACAGGCATCTATTTTCTTGATCTGATTGATGCCATGATTCTTGAAGGACACTGGGATCCAAAAGTTTTCGGCCTGCTTTACCAGGCGCTGGCGGCACTCAATCAGCAGACAGAATTAGAACCTCTACGCCGTCTTTTTGAAATTCGTCTGCTTTCATTATCCGGGTACAGACCGCAATTGGAGCACTGTGTCCTTTGCAGAAGAATACCCGCAAATGGCATGATTCCTTTCAGCTATGCTCATAATGGAATCCTTTGTAATTCATGCTCCAACAATGCAAGGATTGACATACAATTCAGCATTGGAACAAGAAATTACATAAAAAAATTATTAGAGGTGGAAATCAAAACCTGTGAAAGGTTAAAATTCCCCAAATCTCAGACAGAAGAAATTGAGAAGGTGACCCATCGTCTGGTCCTTTCTCATTTAGGTCGTGAGTTGAAGTCTTATCCGTTCATTAAAAGTATGGCAAGAATTTAGGAATTTTTTATGGAAAAAAAACAGATTCAAACATCCCAGGCTCCCTCAGCAATTGGACCCTACTCTCAAGCCATTCGTATCGGTGAGTTTCTTTATACTTCCGGGCAGATCGCTCTCAATCCAGAGAATATGGAAATGATGAATGGCACAATCGAAGAAGAGACGGAATGGGTACTGAATAATGTAGCAGCTATTTTAAAAGCCGATGGAATGAACCTGGGCCATGTTATTAAAACCACGGTTTATCTAACCGATCTGGGAGAGTTTGCCAGAGTGAATCAGGTTTACGAAAAGTTTTTTGGCGAAACCAAACCCGCCCGAGCCTGTGTGCAGGTTGCGGCACTCCCTAAAGGGGCAAAAGTAGAAATTGATGCAATTGCCCACTCCTAAAACAATTTAACGCAACCAGGCAAAATTACCGTGGCTAAAAAATCAAACGGAACAAGAAATTTTTATAGATTTATGATGTTGATAGGTATTGGTGTGATCGGTAGCCTGGGCTATTCATTCATCAGTGCGGCACCAGACTTTAGAATATCAGAATACCATAAAGCCTCTCTGCCAGCTGAACAGTGCATGCAATGTCATATCCAGGGAGTGGAGAAAATCCCCATCATGCCTCACCGCCCTATGGGAAACTGTGTGATGTGCCACACCCCCACAGACAGGCCATATTAAAAGTTTTTGAGAACCTACTAATAATTAGTTACATTTCCACCTTCCTCTGGAAAGAAATATCTATTACCATTTAAGGCTTTCTCCGTCAAAAGCTTGATGGAATACTGTGGTGGGTCTTAATAACTTCAAAAATGTCCAACACTTCTTTATGTCTATCTCTAGAACCAACTGCCACTTTTAAGTTCTCATACGAAGAATAAGTTCCAAAGTCAGAGATTTTAAAACTTTCAGCGACGGCTCCCATATCAAACCTGATATCGCTTAAATTGTCAGTATTCTGGTGGTTGGTTAAAAAAACATAAGCGGGGGGAGCATCCTTCCCTTTTATTGTCAGTCGTTCTTCAGCGCCTCGAATAGAGGCAACAGCTTCATTAATCCATTTAGTGGACTCCAGACTGGTAATATCTTCGGGGGTGTTGATGTTGATGAAAATAATTCTTTCGTAATCGGCACTCTTCTTGAGCGCAAGGTGTAGCTGGCTGGAGATTGCACCTGAGTTTTTGCCGTGAGTTCTTGCTTTGGCCTCAACAGAAAATTTTCGACCGCTCTTAATATTTTTAGCCGTGAATTCGCAGTGAGTAGAACTTAGATCATCTTCATTCTCAAGGACGACCTCAAAACCGGCTAATATGCAAAATGCTGCCACTTGTGTTTCATAATTTGCACCCAAAAATTGATTCTGATTTTTTAGTCGCTCAATCAACTTTTCTTGCAGTTCTGAGTTATCTGCCATGAGGTATAGATTGTAGGAAAGCCTCAATAATGCAGATATAGCTCCCAGGGTTGGGACATTTTGGATCTCATCAGGGCTTTGTTTGTTTTCCTTAAGATAGGAGACCATAGCATGATGCCATTGTAGAATTGGATGTCTAGACTCTTTACTCAACTCCTTCTCTATCCATTCCTCACCTAAAAGTGCTCTAAGGTAAACGGGAAGAACATCGTGAAATGTTTTACATTCTCCTGAATCAAAAATTTCCCTCCCAATTGCAAGGAACCTTCTACCTTGAAATTCAGTCGAGATAATGGGCCTTCCTAGACCTTGCTGTGAAATTCTATGTTCCTCTAGCACCTTCTTTTCTTGAAGTGACTTTAATACTTCAGGAGGAATTTCTGACATCGGTATTTGATTTGATTTAAGAGGTGAGAGACTTTTAAATTTGCGGACGAAATTACGCTCAGGGAGTAGCAGCGCCGACCTACTGAATTACTAGTCAGATACTGAGAATCAGTTTGAATAATGGCACGCGACTATAAAGAGAAAAGAACTCTCGCTGGACATCTGAAAGTTCAACTTCAAGATGGGCTCCCGGCTTAAGACCAAATGCTTTCAGCTCAACGACAGGCAATCCATCGGCAAATACATTTGAAGCCAAGACATCATGATAGGTCAATTGGTCATTTTTCAATTGTACAGATATTCGAGAGCGAGCGAAATCAAATTTCTGAAAGTACTTGGCTTCGATCGCTTTATTGATCCTCCTGAAACGCTCTTGATTTAGCAAAAGGTCTACATCCACCCCACCCACCTGACTCGAACGACCTGCAGTGATAGCGATCAGACTATTAGATTTTTGCGGCCAGTCCTTTGCAGAAGGCAAAATTGGAATTTGAATTGCGGCTACAAAATAAGTTTCCATACCCACCTGCTCACAGGGACGAATTTTGAAATCCTCAAAATGGTTCTCCAGCACCGAAGAAAAAAACTGGCCTTGACTCTGACACTGATCCAAAGTGCCGACCTCCAGCTTAATGGTTCCCAAACCCGTCACACCTCCATCCTGACTCAGGGCAACGCGATTCAAATCCCCAATATTTACCTTTGAAGACAAATCGAGCTTGCAGGCACTTAAAGACAAAGCCATTAAGACGACGCAAAATAAATATCCGGAGATTTTCATGTCAGGCAGAATAACAGGAGGAATTATCCCGTTCATGTGAGGCGGGATAACTATAAATGCGACAAAGCGGGTTTCCCAACAGGATAAACATTGAAACCTATCTCGTAGAGAGCTTGATGGTCCAGATGATTTCTTCCATCAAAAATAAAAGCGGGTTTTTCCATTTTATCAAAAATTTTCTGGTAATCCAGATCCTTATATAAAGACCATTCGGTGATCAACGCAATTCCATGTGCACCTTCAACCGCCTGGTAGGGATCTTCAATAAATTCCACGCCCTCTTCAGCATCATGCAGGTCTTTTCGGGCATTGTCCAGAGCGTAGGGATCGGTAATTTTCAAGTCGGCTTTTTCTTCAAGAAGCCGTTTGCAAATATATATCGCCGGAGCATCCCGGGTATCTCCCGTATCGGGCTTAAATGCAAAGCCAAATACCGCCAACTTCTTCCCGACCAGAGTATTGAACATGGCCTGCAGAATGCGCCTGACATATCTTTCCATTTGATTATCATTGACAGATACAACCTGCTCCCAGAAAGCAGCAACGTCATTCAATTGGTAATACTCACATAAGTAAACCAGGTTCAATATATCTTTGCGAAAACAAGAACCGCCAAACCCAGGCCCGGCATTTAAAAACTTGGAACCAATCCGGGAGTCCATACCAATAGCACGAGAAACCTCCGTCACATCGGCTTCTGTCACCTCACAGAGGGAAGCAATTGTGTTGATGGAAGAGATCCTTTGAGCGAGAAAAGCATTGGCCACAAGTTTTGAAAGCTCACTACTCCATAAATTGGTGGTGATCAAGCGATCCTTGGGTACCCAATGAAGGTAGATATCCAGCAAAACATCACGGGCCGCTACCCCAGATGGAGTATCTTTTGAGCCAATCAAAATCCGGTCCGGAGATTCCATGTCTCTAATCCCCGTCCCTTCAGCCATGAACTCAGGATTCGATAGAATTTCAAACTTAACAGAGTTATTACCGGAATGAAGTATGGTCGCCAAAGCCTCTGCAGCGCGAACAGGAAGTGTGCTTTTTTCTACAACGATTTTATTGGATTTGGAGTTTTCTTTTATACGTCGTGCTGTTTGCTCGATAAACTGCAAATCGACGGCTTTTCCTGCCCCTTCACCAAACATTTTAGTCGGAGTATTGACGCTGACAAAAATGATATCGGCCTCATCAATACAACGGTCAATTTCCGTCGAGAAAAACAGGTTTTTTCCACGGGCAGACAGCACTCGTTCCTTCAAACCGGGTTCAAAGATGGGGAGCCTGTCGGAATTCCAGGCATCGATCCTTTCCTGAGAGATATCAACAACCGTCACCTTATAGTTCGGGCATTTATTGGCGATAACAGTCATGGTCGGTCCACCGACATAACCAGCTCCGATGCACAAAATATTTTTTTTGAATGTTTTAGATGTCATTTAGAACTTTTCGGTAAATGGGGAGTGAGGCTTTAAGAAAAAAAGGCCTGGCCCTGAACGGACCAGGCCTTTTTATTTAGGAACAGTAAAATTCTCTATTTGTAATTATAGGTTTTTTTCTTGCTGTTATAAGGTTTAGTGCCTTTTTTGAACTTCAGCTTACCCTTATCATTAATCTTAAAGTCTTCGATCACCAACGGGGTTTTCTCCGTTTGGCCAACCTCTTTGGCACGCTCCTCCTTTTTCTCCAGTTTCTGGTCCGCATTGTCTTCGTTCCAGTAATCGGCGATTTTATGGACTTTCAACTTTCGCTCTTCAAAGTTGAACTTATATTTATCGTGAACCTCAGGTTTGAAAGGCGTGTTCTTGTGAGTATGACAGCGGGTACAAACATTGGCATAATCCCATCGCTGGCCGTAGTGCTCAGTCTCAGCCTTGGTGAAATTCCCTTTTGAAGATTTCATCACCGCACGCATCTGAGAACCACCCGCAACCGAATGACACATTTCACAACCCACTTGCTCTTTGTTCGGCTCAGTCGGATCTATTTTAGTAGCCGTATCCTTACCCTTTTTGCTCTTGCTACCGGCTGGCTTAAATCCACCCTTTTGACGATAGCCTGTTGTGTGGCAACGTAAACAAAGAGGGGTTGTCGTGTAATCTTTTTCAGGATCGAGTTTAACGCGTAATTTAGCTTCCTTACGTTCTCCCGGCTTCAACAAGTTATAGGTGCCACCGTGGGGTGACTTAGTCCAAGCCTGATAATATGCATCATGGCAACTGCCATTACATTTAACAGCACCAACAAATTTTGGTTTTTTCCGCATATCCTTGACCGCCTTGGCCCGCTTCTTGGGTTTCACTTCCCATTTATCAAACATGGCTGTCTCTTCTGCGGTCAATACTACTTTCTTTTTCTTCTTCTTTTTAGCGTCCGCCTCAATACCGGTTCCAAAGACCAAAACCAAGGAAACAAAAACCAAGCTCAGAACTTTTACTATTCTTCCCATTTTCAACTCCCTTTTCTCCTAAAAACTTACAAGTATTCGAGGCTTTATTTACGCAATAGTTCTGCCAGAGAAATGAACACATCGGTTCCATACTCTTAGCTTAACAAGCTGAAGGATAATATAAATCCCTTATCGGGTCAATAGTCATTGCTAATCACCTAAATATCTATGAACAACTACTTTATTTATTGAATAAAGAACTATAGACGGCTTAACAACCACTTGCTATATTTGCCTCGCAAGGCATGACATGAATACGGGAATTAATCACACCTTCCCATGATATGGGGTAATTTTCTTGCGTAAAATCCCTCTCACATTATCTATAGACTGACAATATCTGATCTCGGGCCAACCCTCTTGAAACATAAGCTTTCCCATTACGACTTTGACTTGCCAGTTGAACTGATAGCGCAAAAGCCAACCCAACGTCGAGGTCAATCCCGTTTACTAGTCGTAGATCGGGGAAAGCAAACCCTGACACACGATACTTTTACCAATTTAAAAAACCATCTCATAAATCATCCTTTGATGATTTTTAATGATACTCGGGTTATCCCGGCAAAACTTCTTGCCCAAATTGGACCTAATGCCAAGCAGGTAGAAATTTTGCTCATTCGTGAGCTGGAACCCGGGTTGTGGGAAGTCATGATGAAGGGATTGAATCGTTTAAATCCAGATACCACGTTCAAGTTCGAGAAAAGCGATTTAAGAGCTCAATTCATCAGACGGCAGGACAGCCGTGCTGTTATACGGTTTTCATCTCTAGAAGGGCTTACAGTGCTTTTAAACGAAAGTGGGCGAATGCCCCTGCCCCCATATATCCATAGACCTCTAAATACCAACCCGCTAATCCTGGAGTTGGATAAAAAGCGCTATCAGACCATTTTTGCATCGCATATCGGGGCTATAGCTGCTCCCACAGCTGGATTGCATTTCACCCAATCCCAATTGGCAAAGTTACGGAAAAACACTATCGACACCGCCCGTCTGACATTGCATGTGGGACCGGGAACATTTGTTCCCATACGAGAAGAAAATATTATCCGCCATAAAATGCAAGCAGAGTATTTTCAAATTTCATCTATTAACTGGAACAAAATCACTCAGGCAAAAAAGAGAGGACAAAAAATTTTG
>JAJDBI010000144.1 GCA_029261435.1 Nitrospinaceae bacterium | reverse complement strand
ACCACAGTCCTGATTATAAAGATACCCCCCGCGTCCTCGTAGCCGCACATTTACCCAATCAGGATAAAGAGATTCCGCATTTTTTATCTAAAAAAATAGACTCATTTATAATGGGCCTGCCTTCCGCTTTGGAAACTTTGCAGCGGGCCAACGCAAGCGAAGCCAAAGCATGCGTTCTCACTTCTTCCGCCTCCGACCCGGCGATGGATGACACCAACACATTGACTGCGGGCCTCATAGAAAAAAACTGGTCGCAAGTCATCACAGTCATGACCTGCAGTCGTGCGGAAACTCTGGGTAACCTCAGCACCTTTGGAATCGATGGTGGCATCAGCACCACTGACTTACAAATGGGACTCCTGGTTCAGGAATTGGAAGATCCCGGCTTATATCAAGTATACAGTGAGCTATCAACCAACGCCGGCGGTAATCAGATTTATATCAGCCATTCGTCTGTAGGGTCGTGGGAAGGTCATGATCGAGAGTTTAGCTTTGGGTGTTTAAAGATTGCCGTCATTCAACTCAATCTCCCGGTAGAGATTTTGGGCCTCCAAAGGGAAGCAGGGGAAAAGCCAATCCTCAATCCGGAAAACAATCTGATTCTAGCTCCCACCGACCATATCGTTTATATGTCAAGGAAGCGCTTCGACTGGATGAAAAACAATGGTCAAATTCTGCGACAAATTAACAAGACGTCTTGATAAACAGAAGCAATATATGAAAGAAAAGCTTATTCCCCTTCCAGATCCTTGATACGTTGTTTCAGTTTTCTATTTTCCTTCAACAAAGCTTGATTACAAAGGTGAGTTTTCACTCTTGTTACCACATCTAGAGAATCAAAAGGTTTGGTAATGTAGTCTACGCAACCCACTGAGAACCCAAGGTTTTTTTGAAGCGCCTCATCCAATCCACTTATAAAAATAACAGGAATTTCTTTAGTCCTGGGGTCTTCTTTGATACGCCTGCAAACACCATAACCATCGATTCCCGGCATCATCACGTCCAATAAAATCAGATCGGGGAGAAAGTCGAAAACAATATCCAACGCATCTTCACCACTGGAAGAAAAGGCCAGCTGGTAACCTTCCCCCTTGAAAGTGTCTTTAAGAATTGCGAGGTTTGTCTGGGAGTCATCCACGCACAGTAATTTTATTTCTCTTGTGTTGAAAACAGCTTCGCTCATTTGTCATCTTTCTTTAATAGTTCCATAATTTCTTTTTTGTTGAAATTTTGCGATAACTCTCTTAACTTTTCCGCAAATTCCTTTTCTGGATTCCCAAGAGCTTCTAATTCTTCCAGTTGATTCTCAAATTCGTTGAACATTCCCATTTTCGCGCTTTTAATCAGAGCATTCAGAAAAGGCTCAGGGATTTTTATTTTGGAAAAATCCAAATCCTGTTCATCATTTTTTTTATCTTCGAAACCATTGTCACGCAATCCCTTCGATACCTGATTCAATTTATCCTCAAAAGCGACCAGGTTTTTTTCATAGTCATCCGTTTTTCCATTTCTAATCGAATCTTCAAGAGTTGCTCCAACTTCACTGAGCTCCAGAGCGCCAAGGTTTGCCGCAACTCCTTTTACAGTATGAGCAACAATCTCTGCTTCTTCTTTATTGTTACTATCGAGATGTTTTTTAATTTTTTGTGCAGAATCTGAAAAATCCTCTTGTAGTCTAAGTAATAACTTTCTATAGAGATGTACATTTCCCCCAAGAATACTCAATCCTTTTTCAACATTGATCCCAGGCAGGTCAGGGATAGATTCGTTAGAAGGTAGAGTCGATTGTGAAGATTGAACCGTTTTTTTCAAGGCTCTTCTTTTTACGGGCTTGATCCACCGGTTTAATGATGAAAAAAGTTGGCCAGGATCAATGGGTTTGGCGACATGATCATTCATTCCCGCATCCAGACATTTTTCTTTATCGCCCGACATGGCATTGGCCGTCATGGCGATGACAGGAAGGGTTTTGAACTTTGGGTTTTGCCTGATATTTTGAGTGGCTTCATATCCATCCATCACCGGCATTTGCAGATCCATAAGTACACAGTCGAATTCACTGGTTTCGAGTGCATCGAGACCCTCTTGCCCGTTATTGGCGATGGTAACAATCAGCCCGGCCTGCTCCAGAACTTCCAGAGCAACCTCCTGGTTAATTTCATTATCTTCAACCAATAAAACATTTGCTCCCTGTATTTCCTTTAATAATTCAGAATTGCCTCCTGATTTCGCAGCTGTTTTGAATTTTTGGCCAGATCCTTTACCAAAGGCCTCCATGATTGCGTTTAACAAGCTTGAAGGTGTGACGGGCTTGACCAGAAAGCCATCCAGCGGAAGCTCCTGTGCCTTATTCATGACCTCTTCTCCGCCGTATGCGGTCAACATAATAATTTTTGGAGGAGGTTGAAGAATGGTTTTTTTCTTGATTCTCTTTGAAGTTTCGATTCCATCCAGTCCAGGCATTTTCCAATCCATGAATATCAGTTCAAATGGTTTTTCCTGAGACTGGTCAATGATATCTAATGCATCTTCTCCAGAGCCAGCTTGAGATACTTCGAATGAAAGTGATTCCAGAGCATCCTGAAGAATATCAAGTGTAGCCTGATTGTCATCGACCAGAAGAATATGCATTCCTACGAGATCCTTCGAGGGCCCTTGAGATTTTTTACTTTTTTGAATAGGACATCTGAATTTAGCTGTAAAAATAAACTGACTTCCCTTATCCACTTCACTTTCAACCCAAATATCTCCCTTCATTTTTTCAACCAGCTTTTTGGAAATCGCAAGACCAAGCCCAGTGCCACCAAACTTTCTAGTTGTGGTGGTATCTGCCTGGCTGAAAGATTTGAAAAGCCTGTCCATCTGCTCCTGTGTGAGTCCGATCCCAGAATCTTTTACCTCAAACTTAAGAGTCACCAAGTCCTTGCTTTCCTCGATATTTTCAATCGCGACAATCACCTCACCCTTTTCTGTGAACTTCACTGCATTATTGGCAAGGTTTGTGAGAACCTGGCCCAAGCGTAGCGGGTCGCCCATTATATAAGTGGGAACATTTTTATCAATGGAAAATAGTACTTCAAGTCCTTTCTCGTGGGCTTTTTGAGTGATCAGTGTGGAAAGGTTTTCCAGTACTTCTGTCAGACTGAACTCCACAAACTCCATATCCAGTTTTCCAGCTTCAATCTTTGAAAAATCCAGAATATCGTTGATGATCCCAAGAAGAGACTTGGAAGATAATAAAATTTTTGAAAGGTAGTTATGTTGCTTTTGGTCTAACTCGGTTTTTAAAGCAAGTTGGCTCATTCCAATAATTGCATTCATGGGAGTCCTGATTTCATGACTCATGTTGGCCAGAAAATCTGACTTAGCCGTATCAGCCGCTTCAGCTTTTTGTTTTGCCAGCTTCATTTCTTCTTCAGCCTTTTTACGGATGGCAATGTCCAGACTGGCACGAATAGCGAGAGGTATTGTCTCAGTGGCCTGCTCAAGCCAACTGGTTTGCGCTTCTGTGAGTTGCTCAAAAGAACCCAGTTCCAGCACCCCAACTATGGATTCGTGGTAAACAAGAGGATAGAGAATCAAATGCCGAGGCGCAGTCTCACCAAAACCGAAGCTGATTCGAACATCATCGGGAATTTCATCAACCTTAACCGGTTTTTTTTGTAGCGCGGCCTTCCCAATCAACCCTGATCCAAGTTCGAAAGTTTTCCTAATGCCTTTACCTTCCGGATAACCGTGATCGGTTACACGTTCCAACTGATTATCTGAATTAAGTATGAACACAGCGCCAAGGGGAAGTCCAAGGTGATCCATCAAGGACATCAGGATATTTTCCCCCAATTTAGATATTTCCTGCTCTCCATGCATGCTCTCACTCAGCTTATGCAATCCCTCTTTTTGGCTCTCCGTCTCCTTTTTTTCTGCAGCCTGTTTTTTCATTGCTACCAGAGATCTTTCAAAATCGCCGCTGAGTCCCACTAGCCCTAATTCCACTGTATCGGTCTGGCCTTTGAGCATTGCACGGCTATGACGTATAAACTCCTGCAATCCATCGAGCAGTCTATTGCAGGAACGACTCAGCATTCCCACCTCATCGTCGGATGAAACGGGGAGCCGGTCCTGATTGAGCACTCCATCACTGATACGGGTCAGAGTATTTGAAACTCTTCTAATGGGATTGATAACCACTGTAGACAGGTAATACGCAATGAGAAAAAGAAGCACCAGGGTTACCGATGCACACACGATCACGGACATGCGAATGTTTTCCTGATTTCTCCTCACGACCTCCGAGTAGATTTCCACTAAAGCGTTGCTATGCTCACGCATGATGTTGGAAGTCGCGATTATTTCTTCCTGAGCCAGCCGGTAAGGTAAAGAGTTCACCTCAGAGGTCAACAGAATTTGGACTCCCTTTTTGAATATGATCAACTGGTCTTCAATTTTTTTAATGGTTGATTGAACAGAAGAGGCAACAATTGCTTCCATATTTACATATTCTGACATTTCCATATCTACAGGATAGCTTCCACCTGATTTGGCAGCCGCAAGAGTCTGTGAAAAAATTTCCGCCGACTTCTCGTATTCTTCCAGGCTGGGATTCATTTCAATTTCCCCCAAAGCCACATCTTCTGAAAACAAGAGCTTGTATCGCCTGATTCCAAGAATGTCACCAATCTGGAAGGGCGTTTTTTTGATTTTAATATGACAATCGACACAGCCTTGAACGGTAGCTATGTCTGCAGAATAAAAATTTACAAAAAGTCTGTCATCCTCTTCATAAAATTTATTGAAAAGTTGACCTGGGTTCTTTTTAAGGAAGTCGTTAGCTTCCTGGTCTGCCTGGGAGGTAAATCTCTGATTTGGGTTTACTGGCGACTCAGAAAAAATATCAACTTTTAATGACCTGCCGAATCCAAACGTGGAATTGACTAGCCGTGTAAATGTTGCCGGATAAGGGATCGAGGGGTGGGGTTCCTTTTCCGGATCCATGGAGATTATAATATTTGATTTTTTGGCGACTCCGATTACCGACTGCGTAAATATCATCCGCATTTGAGTGATATAGTCATCCAACGAGTCAACATTCTGCTCCATGCTTTTGATACGACTCTTAGCCATGGCGTATCCAAAAACCGATTTACCCATTGCCTGGCTCAACATACGCTGACGACCCAGGGCATTGGTTATTTGAGCATCTTCCTCAGAATTTTTCTGGAACCAGAAGGTAAGAAACGCGGAAATGAGAACAACAAGAAACAGAAGAGCAAAGCTGAAATAGACTTTTAATTTTACAGAAAGGTTTCGCATTTTCTAATTAGCCCTTTCGATTGGAAAAACCTACCTCTTGTCCACTACTCTCTTGTACTTCCTATCGAGTATCGAAGGGAATGTGCTTGCTTCAATTGGTTTGGCAATATATTCATCTGCCCCTGATTTGAAGGCATCTTCCACATCTCCCACTTTGTCTAAAGCAGTTAGCATGATCACGAGGATGTCTTTTATTTTTACATTTTTTCTTATCAACTGGCAGGTTTTGAATCCAGACACCCCGGGGATCTTTCCATCCAGCAAAATCAGCCCGGGCTGGTGAGATTCTGCTTTTTTAATTCCTTCTTCTCCACTTGCCGCAAAAACAAGATCATGTCCTTCTCTATCGAGAAAAAATTCGGTCATGGTTCTAAAAATATATTCATCATCGACAACAAGTATTTTCATCAGAAAAAATCCAGTATTGGGATAAGACAAGCCCGACAGATTGAAAAATTACCAGACTACAATATTATTAATTTATTAGTGTTTTGATATTTTACCCTAATCCTCGAATAACACCAAGGCAGTATGTATTAAAGAAAAAAATGGGGTTGAAATGTCAAATTGGTGCCAAGTATCAGCACAAAATTTCAATGGTGGTGCATATACTCCGTGAGGTCGGCAGGGTAACTCCACCTCAAAGCGTCACTAAAATTCTTAATCCTTCTTAAAGCGGGTGAAGGACGACCTGTTCTTACGCAATTCAAATAGCGCTGGGAGCATGAATAGAGCACAAATCGTGCAAGTAATTATTCCCAACTCCACTACTGAGGCAATGGACCTGATCCCTTGATGATGAGCTATATTCAAACTGGCATAACCGGCGAGACTGGTCAGGGCTGATAATATAATCGAACTCCCTGTTTCCTGCAGTGACTTGAGGGAAGCCCCTTTGGAATAATCCAGTATATGGTGACTGAGATATATACAATGATCAATCATGATTCCCACAACAGAAGGAAGCATGACAATGTTGATAAAGTTCAGTTTCACATTGAACACGGCCATGAGTGCACCGGTCAAGACCAGACCCGTAAACAGAGGCAGGAAAGTAATGACCGCCAAACGAATACTCTGAAGATCCACTACAAGAATGAGAAATACCATGGCAAAAGCGATAGCCATAGCCTTCGGCCCTTTCTCTTTAACCCAATCCAGGATTTCGGCGGCTATCAGGTTTTCATTTAAAACTGATGTCTTGATGTTTTTTTCTGCCATCTTTTGTTTCAATTCAGCCACTTCCTTTTCCAACTGATAGATATTTTCTACTTGAAAAAAATTCTTATCTGCTGGAGAAAGTAACAAAACCAAATAATCATCGCCAGCGCGGAGCTTTTTCCTTACATTAAGAGGTATTTGCTTTTCATCAAACGGCTCAGCATTGACCAGCTTTCTAAAATTTTCATACCGATCATTCCCCAGCGAGAACTTAATGATGTCCTCGTCATCCAAAAACATCTTACGAATACGGGCGATTGCGCCCTGCTTCGACTCATATTCCTCGCGGCTGAACATGTTTAAAGAATACTGCAGACCTATGATCGTCTTATCACCGCTCTTTCCTTTTATTTCCTCCAGGGCATCTTGAATTTCGAACAAGTTTTCCTTTTCCGGCGTCAGAATCAAGGTGGGGGAAAATGCAAAACCAAAATCGTCTGTGGTGATCGTCTCATATTCACTCGCGGGGGATTCTCCCCTCAGTTTCTGGAAGTCATATTCAAACCTGAGTCCGGGAAGAAGAAATAAACCGGCAACCATTAAAAAAAGGAACATGGCCGAAAGGAAATAAGGTGTTGTGAAATACAGGTTTGAAATTTTAAAAGTGAATAATCTGGGCCTGGGTTTACTCAACCAATGAATTTTGTCATAGAACAAAGCCTGCGCTGGAAAAATAAAGTAGTAGCTAAAAAAAGCACAGACGATACCCAGCGTTGCAATTTTTCCGAACTCAGAGAATCCCTGAAAATCTGAGAAACTTAAGATCGAAAAAACACTCATCGTGGTCAGCATCGCAATCAAACCTGATCTCCCCACCTGAGTCACAACCAGTTCCGTTGCTTGGGGAATGGTTCTCCCTTTGAGAAGTTCCTGCTTGAAACGAATATAAAGGTGAATGCCATAATCAATACCCAGTCCCATCAATATTGCCACCAGAAAACCCGAAATTATATTCAGGTGACCAATGAACAAGCGCGTCAAGGCAAAGGTATAAGTCAGCGACAGTAATAAAGGGAATATGATAAGAGGTATGGAAAACCAGGAGCGCGTATAGACGAGGATAATAAAACTTGCCAACAGGGCTGCAAGCACCGCCGACTTCTTAAGGTCGCTTTGAATAAACTGATTCTCTTCCAGTCGAACAATGAGCGAACCGGTGAGGTTGATGGTCAGGTCGGGGATATCTTTTTCAAGTCCCGTCTCGTCAATCGCCTGTTGAATGGAGTGGACATAATTCTCGGTAAAGTCCGTATCGGTGACTGTCCCTTTTGGTTTGACAAATATATAATAATTATTTTCTCTGTTTCCTTTATGAAAAGGTTTAATGTCCTCAAAAATATCATACTGATCGGCAAGAGTTTGCAACTTAACCGGATTGAAAAGTTCATCCTCGCCAAAAAAACCTCCGAATTGACCTCGCGCATAGTCAATCGCCTCCGCGACCAGGGATTCGAGCTGAAGCAGCTCTGCTTTTGGAACTAGCAAGAGTTGGCGGTTTTTCAAAAATTCCTCAGGCACTTGTGAATCCACAAAATAAGTTCCTGGAACTTTTTCCAAAGCCCTGGCCAGTTTACCAATCACTTCTGGGGCTTGAATGGGGTTCAACTGCTCCAGAACAACCACGAGCGGACCAGACCCGCCGGTTTTGGCAACCACTTCATTAAATTCTTTAATTAACGGTAAATCCTGAGGAAGAAGGTTATCCATTCGGGGGTTGAAACTTAAACCACTTGCCCAATAAACAGATATTCCACTTAAAAGAAGCGCCAGGATTAGCAGAGTGCCGGGGTAACGGCGGGTAATTTTTTGGAAACACCAACTAAGAACTGTTTTCATACCCGGAGCGTTGAAGGCGAGCGAGGAAAGATCGTTAAATCATCATAGAAACCAACGCAAGTATACACAGACTAATCCTGATTGGGAAGTGAAGTTGGTCGACTTACTTTTTATATCTACACACTTCTACATATATAGACGACACCAACACAGAAACCACTATTCAAACTGACTTCTACTTCTCCTGCGCGCCGCCTTCGATTCTCTGGCGGCTTTAACCACTGCAGCCGCAACACTCTCTACCACCTTGGCATCGAACACACTAGGAATGATGTATTCCGGTTGCAAATGATCTTCCTCAATGCAGTCCGCAATAGCATACGCTGCGGCCATTTTCATTTCCTCATTGATATGTGTAGCCAGGCAATCCAGAGCCCCCTTGAAAAGACCTGGAAAACATAAAACATTATTGATCTGATTGGGATAATCACTTCTACCCGTTGCCATGACCGACACATGAGGCCCTGCCTCCTCCGGTAAAATTTCCGGGATCGGATTCGCTAAAGCAAAAACCACAGGGTCCCTGGCCATTTTTTTTATGTTCTCAACAGTCAATTGACGAGGTCCTGAGACACCAAGAAACACATCAGCTCCGGCAATGACCTCGTTCAAACTTCCTTTTGCTCCCTCAGGGTTGGTGTTTTCTGCAAACCATTGCTTGGCTTCATTTAGATCATCCCGTGATTTATGAATAGCTCCCTTACGGTCGCAAGCAACGATGTTCTCCACTTTAAGCTGTTTGATCATTTTAGCGCAAGCTGTCCCGGCAGCCCCTGCACCCAGAATCACAACCTTGATGGATTCTGGTTTTTTCCCCAAAAGCTTCAAGGCATTGATCAATGCAGAAGAAACGACCACCGCTGTTCCATGCTGATCATCATGAAAAACGGGGATATCCAGTTCCTCCTGCAATCTCCTCTCAATCTCAAAACAATGAGGCGCCGCAATATCCTCCAGGTTAATTCCGCCAAAACCCGGGGCAATGGCCCGAACGGTATTCACCACTTCATCCACACTTGAAGTATTCAGACATATGGGAAAGGCATCGATTCCGGCAAACTCCTTAAACAACATAGCTTTACCTTCCATCACCGGCAATGCGGCCTCTGGACCAATATTGCCCAACCCCAGTACTGCAGAACCATCAGTGACAATAGCAACCGTGTTGCCCTTTATTGTCAACTTATAAACTTGTTCGGGGTGCTGATGAATTGCTGTACAAACCCGCCCCACACCGGGAGTGTAGGCCATGGATAGATCATCCCGGGTTTTCAAGGTTTGACGACTCGTGACTTCAATCTTCCCCCCCAAATGCAGAAGAAAAGTGCGATCCGAATGGTGTAGGACTTCTACCCCTTTCACCTTTTCTAAAGCCTCAACAATCTTCTCACCATGATCCGAGCCTGATGTGTAGATGCTAAAGTCCCGGATCGAAGCTCCCTGAGAAAGGGGTCGGACCAAATCTATCGCCCCAATTTGTCCATTGAGCTCTGCAATTTGTGCTGTTACCTGAGAAAACCCTTTAGTCTGGCCATCAATTTTCAAGCGTACAATAATGCTGTCTCCAGCATTTGGTGTAAAAGCGCTTCTGGTCATGATCTCACCTCTGGGTTATGAATCAGTAAAGACAGTCTATTAAATTTAGACCCTCCGACTACGGTGGGTGTGACTCAACAGCTAAAGATAGATTCATTAGGCAAGAAAACTTCGAACATGTCAATTACAAGGGAAAAGTAGGCTTTTTTCCTCTACTTGGAAGGAAAATAAACAAAAAAAAGCCAGCGGAGCAATTGCTCCGCTGGCTTTAATCATCAAACAAAATTTATTTAGGTATAACCTTGGATGCCTGAGGCCCTTTTTGTCCCATGCTCTTTTCGAACTCGACTGCTTGGCCTTCTGCAAGAGTCTTAAAGCCATCTCCTTGAATTTCAGAAAAATGGACAAAACAATCTTCTCCATCGCTAGACTCAATAAATCCATAACCCTTACTATCGTTAAACCATTTTACTTTTCCCTCTGCCATAACAGTTAACCTCCAACATTTTTAGCGGCAAGGCCAATCAAGCCATCCAACGAACCTTCCCAATTTTTACCTGGGTCCCAATCTCTGCCAAGGTTTCTACCGAGCTAAATAATAATAAGCCTTTCGCCCACGGCGTATTCAGAACTTGACTTATTCATCTAAAAAGCTCACAAACCGATTTACAATAACACTGGAAACCCCAATATCGGCAGAGAGTATATCACCAAAACTATTCCCGGCCTAGCTTTAAGAGACATCAAACCCGGTATAATTAAAATTGGTTTGAAAGCAAAACTGTCGGTAAAACCCCTACTTTGAAACTATTCCCAAAAGCATCCAATTTAAACAGAAAGATGCCTCAACAACGCATTAAACATTGTTTATTGCCGATTCGCACTCACGCAAAAACAAATAACCATCAAAGTTTCAACTATTTTAAAAGCTTTATTGCTTCAGTTAAAGGCAAAACCTACTTATCAAACTGTCATTGGGTTTAATGTGTTCTGTCAGCAACCAAGTTCCAACCCCCAATTAAAACACCATCAACTCCTAGCAGTTCTTAGACATGAGAGTTAATGTTTTTCGGGGCATCGGAAAGCAAATAATCTTTTATTCTGTGACAATCGGACAGTCGTGTTAAGTTTCATCGGCAACCCACTTTTCTTCTGAAAGATTCTCCTTTTGAGCCGATGTTAGAAATAGCAGCACCACATAACCTGACCCCACCATGGGAACTAAAAAACAAAGATGTTGCAGGAGGGCCAAACTTAATGCCAGCTCAGGAGTGAGCCCGCAAAATTGATAAACCAAAAAGGCAGTTCCTTCATAAACTCCAAAGTTTCCAGGAGTGATCGGTAAAACTGTCGCCAGATTTAATGCCCCCATGACCAATATGGGAGCCCAGATGGGAAGATCCAAATTCAAACTTTCTTGAACTGCCCAGATTCCCAAAGTCTGCGCAAGCATCATTAAAAGGGCCAGCACAAGACCTAAGCTAAAGATTCGAATATCCCTTAGAACTTCAAGATGAGCGGACCAGCGTGACAAAAAAGCCCTGACTTTGCCTGTAAAGGACACAGTTTCTTGTCCTTCTCGAATCCCCGGTTGCTTATGGGCAAAGTAAAACATAATGGAAGCAAAAAAACCTATAGCAGCTATAAAAACCAGTATTGCCTGTCCCATTCGTTCTGGGAGAGGAACAAAAACTGCCACCAAAGTTAGAACAAATATTTTGGCGAAACCTTCCATGAGCTGATCAAGCGCTAATACTGACAGAGCCACAGTGTGTCCTACCTTTGCCCGTCGTGCCAAAGCCATAACCCCAACCGCATGCCCACCGGGAAACGGAATGGTGTTGCAGGATGTAGACATAAATGAGTTGGCTTGAAAAATTCGGATGAATGGAACTGAAATTTTTTTTGGTAAGAGCACATACCAGAGCGAAGCCCAAACTCCCAAAATGCAGGCGTTGAAAAAAACAGCCAGAAATAGCAAAGAAGGAGCTGTCTTGGACAACTACTCCCAAGCTAGATCCAGGTCAATAGATTGCAGACAA
>JAJDBI010000143.1 GCA_029261435.1 Nitrospinaceae bacterium | reverse complement strand
AGAATTTAAGGGAACGGGTAATCTGGAAATTGTCCTCGACCGCAAGCTGGCAGACAAGAGAACCTTTCCTTCGATCGATATCAACCGGTCTGGTACTCGAAAAGAAGAGCTGCTGTTGCCGGAAGAAGACCTCCAGCGTGTCTGGTTGTTGAGAAAAGTTTTGATCCCAATGGGCATCCATGATACGATGGACCTTCTCTTACAGAAGATTAAAGAAACTAAAACCAACGCCGAATTTCTGGCGACTATGAACTCCTGACGGTGAGATTGAGATAATGAAAGACAGCATTCATCCTGAATATTTTGAGACCACAGTGCGATGTGCGTGTGGAAGCGAAGTACAGACCCGCACAACCCTGAAAGACCTCCATGTTGAGGTCTGCTCCAAATGTCATCCCTTTTTCACTGGGAAGCAGAAGCTCATGGATACGGCTGGTCGTATTGAAAAATTCAAACGTAAATACGCCAAGGCTCAGCCTGCAGCAAGCAAGCCGGAAGAAACAGCCAGTCCTCAATAAGCGCGTTCACCTTCTTTTCCCCTACCCCGCCGGGGTTCTTCTAGAAACCACCCATGTTTGATAAGCTGAAATCTGTTGAGAAGCGTTATAACGATCTCAATCAGTTTCTCAGTGATCCTAAGGTTATTTCCCAACAGTCCGAGTTTCAGAAATATGCTCGAGAGCAGTCTGAATTGAGCCCGATCGTTCTTCGGTTTCAGGACTGGCAGAAAATCACCCGGCAACTGGAAGAGAATAATAAAATTCTGGAGGAAGAACAAGATCAGGAAATGGTTGAAATGGCTCAGGAAGAACTTGCTGACCTGGAAACGCAAAAAGAAAAAGCGGTCGAAGACCTGAAAATTCTTTTGCTCCCTAAAGACCCTCGCGATGATCGCAATGTTATTGTGGAGATTCGTGCTGGCACAGGGGGTGAAGAGGCGGGACTTTTTTCAAATGATTTGTTCCGCATGTATTCTAGGTATGCTGAGGAAAAAAAATGGCAGGTGGAAATTTTAAGTTCCAGCTTGTCTGCCAAAGGCGGATTCAAAGAAGTTATTTTCAGCATTATGGGGAAAGGGGCTTATAGCAAGCTGAAGTATGAAGGAGGAACTCATCGGGTGCAACGGGTTCCAGATACAGAAAGTCAGGGACGGATTCACACCTCTGCGGTGACGGTTGCCGTTTTGCCGGAGGTAGAGGATGTGGACATCAAGATTAATCCTGCAGATATTAAAATAGATGTCTATCGCTCATCGGGGCCAGGTGGACAGAGTGTCAACACCACAGATTCAGCGGTCCGATTGACCTTCATTCCCACAGGAATGATCGTAACTTGTCAGGATGAAAAATCACAACATAAAAATCGTGAAAAAGCTATGAAGGTTTTAAGAGCCCGGTTGTATGATGAAGAACAAAGAAAACAACAGGAGTCCATGGCCAACGAACGAAAGCAGCAAGTGGGCTCCGGTGATCGTAGTGGACGTATTCGAACCTACAACTACCCTCAAGAGCGAGTGACCGACCACAGGATCGGCTTAACTCTACATAAGCTGTCTTTAGTGATGGAGGGAGATCTTGTTGAGATTATTGATGCGCTAACGCTTCATTTCCAGACCCTGGCTCTGAAAGGAGAATAGGGTGGAGGTTCTTGAAGGGGTAAAAATGAACCGTAGTCAAACTCTCACCTCCTTTCTCAATTGGGCTCAGCACAAACTTATACAGGCAGAGATTGCATCGCCACGGTTGGATGCGGAAGTCTTGATGGCCGAGAGCCTCAACATTTCAAGAACAGAGTTGATGACATACCCGGGTCGGGTATTGAGTCGCATTGAGGCGGAGAATTTTCGTTCTAGAATCGAGAGAAGAGTTTTGCGCGAACCGGTTTCTCACATAACTGGAGTCCAGGAATTTTGGTCGCTCGAATTTTCAGTGAATGAAAAAGTTCTGACACCCCGACCAGAAACGGAAATTTTGGTTGAGCAATGTTTGAAAGCTTTGGCAAAAAATTCCTCACCGGTAAAAATTCTAGATCTTGGCACCGGGTCGGGAGTTCTGGCGATTATTTTGGCTAAAGAAATTTCTCAAAGCCAAATCACTGCGATCGAAAAATCATCTTTGGAAGTTGCAAGAAAAAATGCCATGCGTCATGCTGTGGCAGATCGAATTCGTTTTGTGTCCTCCGATCTGATGAAGACTGATTGGAAAGGGCCGTATCACCTTATTCTTTCCAATCCCCCCTATATTGAATCAGAAAACCTGTCAAAGTGTATGCCCGAAGTCCGACAATATGAACCGGTCCATGCTTTGGATGGCGGACGCGATGGTCTGGACTTTTACCGGTTCATTATTCCGAGGGCATTGGAACAACTGGAAGAGGGTGGTTTGCTGGCTTTTGAGATCGGGCACACCCAGGCCACAGCTCTGGTCTCATTAATGGAAGGTTGCTTGGGCTACCAGGATATTCAAGTGGTTCAGGATTATTCTGGTTATGACAGAGTTGTATTGGCTCGCAAGAGGACTGTGAATGGATAAGATTGTTATAGAGGGAGGACGACCTTTAAAAGGCACTGTCAGGATAAGCGGAGCCAAGAACGCGGTTCTTCCTGTTCTGGCGGCAACACTTCTGACTCGCGGACGAAATATTATCGACGGGGTTCCAAAAGTTCGTGATGTGGCTACGATGATTCAGCTTCTTACGGATCTGGGAGCGGAAGTCGAAAGCTATGGCAATGAAAAAATTATTTTAGACACGTCTCGTGCTGACAATCCGGACGCTCCTTATGACCTGGTTTCTACGATGCGCGCTTCCTGTTTGGTTCTTGGACCTCTACTTGCCAAGTTGGGACGGGCGCGAGTTTCCCTGCCCGGAGGTTGTGCTATAGGAGCGCGACCCATTGATCTGCATATTAAAGGACTGGAAGCCATGGGGGCAAAGGTCTGGCTGGATCATGGTTATGTGCATGGAACTGTCGATGGCGGTCTCAAGGGGACGCAATTTTATTTTGATACGGTTTCGGTGACGGGCACGGCGAACCTGATGATGGCGGCTTGTCTTGCAGACGGGGAAACCATTCTCGAAAACGCGGCCAAGGAACCCGAAGTGGTGTTCCTCGCAGATATTTTGAATCAGGCCGGAGCAAAAATTGAGGGGCATGGCACCGATATGATCACCATTCAGGGGGTCTCATCGTTGCAGCCAATCGAATGTTGTATTTTTCCTGACCGCATTGAAGCGGGCACTTATATGATT
>JAJDBI010000142.1 GCA_029261435.1 Nitrospinaceae bacterium | reverse complement strand
CTATTTTTACTATAGATAATCCTTTAAATATTTCCCTGTATAAGACGCTTTGACCTTGGCTATTTCTTCTGGAGTGCCTTGAGCGAGAATCTTGCCACCGCCATCCCCGCCTTCAGGCCCGAGATCAATAATATGGTCGGCGGTTTTAATCACTTCCATATTGTGTTCGATGATAACTACCGTATTTCCGGAATCCACCAGTTTGTCGAGAACTTTTAGCAAGTATTCAATGTCTGCAAAATGCAGACCTGTTGTTGGTTCGTCTAGAATATAGAGTGTTCTGCCAGTACTGCGCGTGCTCAATTCTTTTGATAGTTTGACTCTCTGAGCTTCTCCTCCCGACAAAGTGGTGGCTTGTTGTCCAAGGCGGATGTAGTCGAGCCCAACATCGGTGATAGTTTGTAGTTTGGTTCTTATGGGTGGGATGTTGGTGAAAAACGCATTACCCTCCTCAGCGGTCATATCTAGTATGTCGGCGATATTTTTTCCTTTATAAAGAATTTCAAGAGTTTCGCGGTTGAAGCGTTTCCCCTGACAAACTTCGCAGGTGACGAACACGTCGGGGAGAAAATGCATTTCAACTTTGATAACCCCATCGCCTTGACAGGCTTCACAACGCCCTCCTTTAACATTAAAGCTAAACCGGCCCGGTTTATAACCACGGGCGCGTGATTCGGGAACCTGACTGAATAATTCCCGTACCAAAGTGAACACGCCGGTATAGGTGGCGGGATTGGATCTGGGGGTTCTTCCAATCGGCGACTGATCAATGTCGATGACTTTATCGAGCCATTGAATACCTTGAATTGTTTTGAATTCTCCAGGCTTATCCAGCGAGTGCCAGAAATGCCGGGCCAGGGCCTTGTACAGAATATCAATGGTGAGTGTGCTCTTTCCCGACCCGGACACACCGGTCACGCACACGAAACAGCCGAGAGGTATTTTTACGGAGACTTCTTTAAGATTGTTTTCTTTTGCACCCAGAATTTCAAGTGTTTTGCCATTGCCTTTGCGGCGGGTTTTAGGGAGAGGGATCTTTCTTTTTCCTGTTAGATATTGCCCCGTCAGAGAATCTTTTGATTTGAGCAGGGCTTTAGGGGTTCCTGCAAAAATAGCGTCGCCGCCATGCACTCCTGCACCAGGGCCCAAATCCACAACATAGTCGGCAGCTCGGATAGTTGCTTCATCATGCTCAACAACGATGACCGTATTACCAAGATCACGCAGGCGAAGTAGGGTGTTGAGCAGGCGATCATTGTCCCTTTGGTGCAGCCCAATGCTGGGTTCATCGAGAACATAAAGAACTCCCATCAGGCTGGAGCCTATCTGGGTTGCAAGACGGATGCGTTGACTCTCCCCTCCAGATAGAGTGCCCGAAGAACGATCCAAAGAAAGATAATTCAATCCGACATTAATGAGGAATCCCAGGCGTTCTTTGATTTCTTTCACGATTCTGCGGGCGATATTATGTTCTTGTTTTGTAAGTTTCAATTCATCAAAAAATTGATGAGCTTTACCAATGGAGAATCTTGTGAGCTCTACAACATTTAAATCTGCGACTTTTACTGCGACAGCTTCTTTGCGCAATCGGTTGCCATCACAGCTTTGACAGGAAAGAGGACGCATGTAGCGCGTAATTTCTTCGCGTGTGGATGCAGAGTCAGTTTCCAGGTAACGTCTCTCAAGATCAGGAATAACTCCATCGAAGGTATCTGTGTAAAATTGTTTTTTTCCGTCTTTTTCAAAATAATATTTTACAGGTTCATCACCAGAACCGAATAATAGAATGTCTTGAATTTTTTTAGGGAGCTTCTCAAACGGGGTGTTGAGTTTGAACTTGAAATGACTGGAGAGAGTATCCAGCATCTGGTGGAAATAAATGGAGCTTCGTTTTTCCCAGGGTTTCAATGTTCCATCGCGAACCGAAAGCTTGGGGTCGGGAATGACCAGTTCAGGGTCGATCACCATTTTTATTCCCAATCCATCACACTGAGAGCAGGCTCCTTGTGGGTTATTGAAGGAGAACAGTCGTGGTTCAAGTTCCGGATAGCTGATATTGCAATAACTACAGGCAAATTTTTCGCTGAATAATAAATCCTCTTTCTTATCATCAAGAATTGCAACGACCAGTGATCCTTCTCCATGTTTGAGTGCGGTTTCTACTGAGTCGGCTAACCGCTTTCCCATGTTTTCTTTAATAACCAGCCTGTCCACTACTGTTTCAAGGGTGTGCTTGAATTTTTTGTTGAGAACAATTTCTTCTTCCAGAGAGAGCACTTCACCGTTGATCCGTGCACGCACAAATCCATTCCGCTTCATATTTTGAATTTCTTTTTTGAACTCTCCCTTTTTGTTCCTTGCTACAGGTGAAAGAATCATCACCTTTTTACCGACAGGAATAGCCTGAACCTGATCAACGATATGTTGTACAGTTTGTGAAGTGATTTGCCGCCCGCAACCATAACAGGAAACTTTACCAATTCTGGCGTAAAGCAGGCGCAGGTAGTCATAAATCTCTGTGACTGTTCCTACGGTGGAACGAGGGTTTCTGCTGGATGTTTTCTGTTCGATTGAAATGGCTGGTGAGAGCCCGTCGATGGAGTCTACATCAGGCTTCTCCATCAACTGGAGGAATTGCCTTGCATAGGCGGAAAGAGACTCAACGTATCTCCGTTGGCCCTCGGCATAAATTGTATCGAAAGCCAGGGACGACTTTCCCGAACCGCTCAAACCTGTTATCACCACTAGTTTTTCCCGTGGCAGTGTGAGGTTGAGGTTTTTAAGGTTGTGCTCTCGTGCGCCTTTTATAGTGATTTGTTCCAGTGCCATGATGAGGAAATACCATTTATCCTTTTAAAAGATCGGACCACTTTTTATCGACCTTGGTTTTGATTTCGGAAGTCATTTCAATCTCCTCCGGCCAGTTTTGTTCATAACCTTCTTCGGGGAATTTTTGCGTTGCATCAATTCCCAGCCGCTCATCTTCAAAGTGGAAGTCGCGTTTTGGGTCGATGTTATTGAAAAATTTCCACATTACAGTTGAGATATTTGTGAGGTCGACATGGCCTTCCAGTACGATGACAATTTCTATTGTAGAAAAATTGGGGTGATCAAAAAATGAATCGATAAACTGCTCGCCTTGATTGGGTTCAGTTTTATCCAGTGCTACGAGCAGAATAGAGTTTTGCACTTCTGCAATCGCCTTGACCTCGGGAAAAGCCTCGATGACTTCTTCCTGCGTTGGGAAAGTTGTTGGGTGAGCAGGAGGGGGATCCGCTTTGCCATAACCCGGCTCACCTTCTATTTTAGCAGTTAGGTCTATGCCCAGTTTTGAACCGTACAACATCTGGTCCGAGGCATGGTTGAGAACATCGAGAATTCCTTCTGAAAAAAACAGGTCGGTTTCAAAGTCTACCGTGCTGAGTAGCCGTTTTGCGATTGCTTCATAGTCGTGAACATTGACTTCAGCATCAACGGTGACGATGGTTTTGACAAAACTCATTTGTCCTAGTCCCCACAAGGCACTCATCAACCGTCTGGACTGCATGGGGTAACGTTTGTCGATAGAAACTATGACGCAATTGTGAAAGACGCCTTCAACCGGCATATCCATGTCGATGATTTCAGGTAGCTGGGTTTTGAGCAGAGGCAGAAAGATGCGCTCGGTGGCTCGTCCCAGATAAAAATCTTCCTGAGGGGGTTTGCCCACGATAGTGGTCAGGTAAACGGGATCTTTGCGGTGAGTGATTGCCGTCAGGTGAACAACCGGATAATCCCCATCCTGTGAGTAATAGCCGGTGTGGTCTCCGAAAGGACCTTCGAGCCGCATCTCGGATGGATCAATATAACCCTCTAAAATTATTTCTGCATTGGCCGGGACTTCGAGGTCAACCGTTTTACATTTCACCAGAGGCACGCTTTGTTTGCGGATAAAACCTGCCAAAAGAAATTCATCAATGCCATAGGGCAGGGGGGCGGAAGCGGAATAGCAAGATGCCGGGTCAGCACCCAGGGCGATTGCTACTTCCATTTTCTTGCCCTGTTTTTTGAATTCATGAAAAAAATGGGCTCCGTCTTTATGGATATGCCAATGCATGGCGGTGGTTTTGCGGTCATACACCTGCATGCGATAGAGCCCGACATTTCTGATTTTTTTGTCGGCACTACGGTTGATGACGATGGGAAAGGTGATGAACCTTCCTGCATCTTCAGGCCAGCATTGCAAAACGGGTATTGCCTCCAAGTCGATATCATCATCCAAGTGGACTATTTCCTGGCAAGGCGGATGAGCTGTGTTCAAAAGCTTAGGCGGAAACTGTGCCGCCTGTAAAAGCATGGGCAAAAGCTTTGCCTTGTCGAGTAGAGTTGCGGGAGGTGGAATTTTTATATAACGTTCGATTCTTTTAGGGATGTCTTCAATGTCATGGACACCGAGGGCCATGTTCATGCGTTTGGTGCTGCCAAAAGCGTTGATCAGCACAGGCATAGAACTGCCTTCGACGTTTTCAAACAGCAGGGCTTTACCGCCACTGGGTTGCTTTGAGACCCTGTCGGTGATTTCCGTGATTTCGAGAATAGGAGAAACGGATTCTTTAATCCGCAGAAGTTCTCCCTCACGGTCGAGCCTGTCTATGAATTCTCTTAGAGATGGGTAGTTCATGAAACTTTCGATTAAATATTAAACGACCTTCTATTATATCCTATCGGTATAGATACAGCGTAAATTATTTCCCCTTACTCGGTCATTGCCGTGGGATATGGTAAAATAATTTTATGTTGCGATTTGTTCTCAGGCGGATTTTGTTAGGGATAC
>JAJDBI010000141.1 GCA_029261435.1 Nitrospinaceae bacterium | reverse complement strand
TTTAGCCCTGCACGACGCACACCCCACGCAGCACGTTTGCGAACACAATAAAGCCTTCTTTCGAACGCCAACTGATCTGACACATCCGGCCCAGCACCCACAAAAATCTGTTTGATCACCGGCTCGACAGAGCGGGCCATTTTTCCTATCGTTGAGTTATCGACGGGAACCACCCTCCATCCAAGAACCTCCAACCCCGTTGTCACAACCGCGCGCTCCATGATTTCCTGGCCCTGTTTGGTATCTTTACCAGTGGGAAGAAATATATTCCCCACCGCATACCGACCCGCCTCAGGCAAATCAATGCCCGACTTTTTGCATTCCACCTGGAAGAACTGATGAGGAATCTGTATGAGAATCCCGGCACCATCGCCCGTGGCAGAATCTGCACCGCAGGCCCCACGGTGCTCAAGTTTTTTGAGGATCTCTAACCCCTGCGTGATGATCTCGTGGGACTTCTCCCCCTTCATATTCATGACAAACCCCACTCCACAACTGTCTTTTTCGAAAGCTGGGTCGTAGAGACCTTGTTTTTTTGGAAAAGCGTGCATAATTTAATTAACTCATTGAATTTAAAAAGCGTATTTATTTACTCAAGCATCGAAAATTCAACGATTTTCAACACAGAACCTTATAGAATAGCAAGAGTCGTGCCCGTGACAACTCTTTGATATTGATAGGTTTAGCAAAAACAACACCAAAAAAGAGTAACTAATATACACATTTTTATGTGCATATCACACAACAATTGTAAATTTCCTGTCTAAAGTGAACAAGCGCTACACCTTCACCACAGGTACACGAGTCTTGGGGAAGTTTCACCGTAGTATAATTGAAACAAACGACAAAGTGGCGAATTTCCTATATTTCACCGCCAATTGAGCATCCCGATCTCTCAGTAATCGCAAAGACCTCCACTTAATTAACTGTTTTTATTTCTCAAAATTGTTAGAATGCAAATAGCAATTTCCGTAGTATATTTACGGGTTATTGCAAATTTTCCTATTCAAATCCTGGGTATCTAATGATCGTTGACGAAATAATGACCCGAAAGGTCATAACAATCAAAACGGGTGACACTCTCTATAAAGCGCAGGAGTTGATGGTAAAAAACTCCATACGCCATTTGCCCGTTGTTCAAGGCAAGGAACTTGAAGGCATCATCACCGAAAGCGATATCCGCGGAGCCTTCATCACAAAGAGTATTGGCACTGGAAAAATAACGGTCCTTGATCCCAAGCAAATGATAGTTTCGGATTACATGACCCGCGACCCCCAAACTGTCGGACCCGAGACCAACGTAGAAGATGCCGCTTTGCTGATTTACAAAAACAAGATCGGATCGATCCCCGTTATAGACAACAACAAATTGGTCGGCATCATCTCAATCCTCGATATGCTGGGGCTGTTCATAGATTTGATGGGCATCATCCATTCCAGCTCAAGAGTGGACATCATCATGGATAAAGACCCGAAGAACTTTGAGTCGGTGTCCAAAATCATCCATGATCAAGACTTAAACATCATCAGCGTTGGCATGGCTCCCTATGCCAAGAACAAAAAGAAGCAAGTCTATTTCTTTCGCCTCGACCTTTGCGAAACAGCCCCCCTGGTCAAAAAAATAGAAAAGGCCGGATTCAAGGTGCTGAACGCCATCGACTGATAGCACGTTCCATCCCTGCGATTTTCAATCTGCCCTTGCCTCATTGCAGAACAATAGCTTCCAGCAACATACACACCAGCTTAAAATCATTTGTGTTTGAACCCGCTTTTGTTTAAAATAGGATTTCAACTTACGCATTATTAAAAACAGGCTAATGTTTACTCGCATCAAAAAACAATTTGTTTCACCCCCTTTCCTTGAGCTACGTCTACTAGCCCTACTCTAAGGGCGAGCCTTTATTCTCAGCCGTCAGGCTCCCCCAACCTGTTTTTTTTACTCCCAAATCGATTCATTCAGTAATTTATTTATTCTGATACCGGGGTCCAATCCGTTGGTATTTCGTGGGATACATCTTATAATATGAAAGACTTATTTATTTGAAAGGAGATTTTTTAGTCATGCAACCCGAAAAACTCATCATCTTTGACACCACTTTAAGAGACGGGGAACAATGCCCCGGTGCCAGCTTGAACATCAAGGAAAAACTTGTGATCGCGCGGCAACTGGCTCTACTTAATGTTGATGTGATCGAAGCGGGTTTTCCGGTTGCTTCTCCGGGGGATTTCGAATCGGTCAAACAGATTGCCGAAGAAATTCGTGGCTCAAAAATCGCCGGACTTTCACGTGCACTGGAAAAGGATATTGAGGCGACAGCCAAGGCTTTGGAAAAAGCCGAGTCACCGCGAATTCATGTTTTCCTCTCTACATCTAAAGTACATCGGGAACATATGGTTGATAAGGCCAAGGGAGAAATCATCGAAATGGGAGTGAAAGCCGTTCAGTTTGCTCGCAAATATTGCGACGATGTGGAATTCTCTCCCATGGATGCGACTCGAACTGAAAAAGATTTTCTCGCAGATGTGACCCGCGAGGTCATCAGTGCTGGCGCTACTACGGTGAATATCCCTGACACCGTGGGTTACACGGTGCCGGAAGAATTCGCAGAACTGATCCGATATTTGAAAGCCAATGTTTCTAATATTGATCAGGCTATTATCAGTGTGCATTGCCATAACGATCTTGGGCTCGCCGTTTCCAATTCTCTTTCGGCGGTGCAGGCCGGGGCACGGCAGGTGGAATGCACCATCAACGGCATTGGCGAACGAGCCGGGAACGCCGCCATGGAAGAAGTGGTCATGGCTGTCAGAACCCGAAAAGATTTCTTTAAAGATGTCTATACGGGAATCGACACCAAGCATATCCAGGCGTGCAGCAAACTGGTCAGTAGCTTGACGGGATTCTTCGTCCAACGCAATAAAGCTATTGTCGGCAAAAATGCGTTTGCTCACGAGTCTGGCATTCATCAGCATGGGTTTCTCAAACGCAAAGACACCTTCGAGATCATGGACCCGAAGGATGTGGGCGGTGAGGAGTCGGAGCTGGTGATGGGTAAGCATTCAGGGCGTAACGCCCTACTCCACAAGGTTCAGGAGTTAGGATACAACCTGGAACAGGATGAACTGGACAGGGTGTTTCAGGAGTTCAAAGTTCTTGCTGATGAGAAGAAGGAAATTTTTGAGGATGACCTTCACACTCTTATCCAGAAACAAAAGTTTTCTGAAAAACAGCAAAACACCTATGAATTGGGTTCTTTGCAATGCGGCTTTGAAACAGGCAAGGTGCCTCAAGCGACTGTCGTTCTCGTCAGCCGTGATGACAAGGAGCATTCTGCCAGCGCCAGTGGCGATGGTCCGGTGGACGCGATATATAACGCCATCGACAAGATTACAGGACTCAGCTGCAAGCTTCTTGACTATCAGGTAATGGCTAAGACCAAAGGTCAGGATGCTCAAGGTGAAGTCACTGTTCGCGTTCAACATGAAAAAAGAGAAGTGCTGGGAAAAGGTGTTGGGGTTAACACTATTGAAGCCAGTGCTCTCTCATATCTCAACGCGATCAACAAGCTTCTGCTCAAGTCAAAATCCGGCCCGGTTGAAGGTAGTGAAGTTCCGGGGCCGTGAGCAATCTTAAGACTCTCCCCTTCCGGTTATGCCGGAGGGGGTTTTTCTTTTAATGTTTCCAACAGGTGAACACCATCTCCAAACGAGACACAATTTTCAAACAGGATACGGGCAACAGACCTTTCGAGTTCGATGAATCTGTTGCCAACGTTTTCGAGAATATGCTGGGGCGAAGTGTTCCAATCTATCAGGAGTGCCAGTCCTTGGCAGTGCGCTGGTGCGCCCGGTTCGCCAAGGCAAACACATCCGTCTACGACCTGGGTTGTTCCACCGGCACCCTGCTTCTTAAACTGGCTCAGTCGATAGACAAAAATAAGGGAATTGCTTTGTACGGAGTCGATAATTCTCCGGCCATGCTGGAAAAGTCCAGCAAAACGCTTGAGCAGTCTCCGATCCCCTGCGAGCTCTTTGAGGCGGATCTAAACCAAGACATATCCATCCAAAATGCGTCTGTGGTAGTGATGAATTACACCCTTCAGTTTGTGTCACCGGAACACCGGAATTCTCTGCTAAAAAGTATCTGTGAAGGGCTGGTTCCGGGAGGTTCACTGGTTCTCATCGAAAAAATAAAGAGCGCTATACCAGCGCTCGACGAGACATTCATCGATTTCCACCATCAGTTTAAACGGGACCATGACTATTCCGACCTGGAAATTTCCAGAAAACGCGAAGCTCTGGAAAATGTGCTCATCCCCTGGACTGTGGAGGAAAACCAGGGCCTCATCAAAAAAGCCGGATTCCAGACCGTGGACCTGTTCTTTAAATGGAACAACTTTGCCGGATTTATTGCTTTGAAATAGAAACTATTGTATTCTTAATAAATTGAGTAGTAACACCCCGTTTTAATTGATGTTTTGATGAATCAGGAGAACTCGATCATGCCCAATTACGATCATACTTGTGAAAAATGTAAAAAAGATTTCGTGATTGAAATGAGAATGTCCGAAGTGGGTGAAAAAAAAGTGGCTTGCCCTGAATGCGGGTCCAAGAAGGTTTCGCGCAACGTGACCAACAACACGTTTTGGAGCGAAAGCATTGACCGCTATAACTATTCCAAAACCAATAATAATTAATTCCTACGCCAACTAAATTATGCTGACTAAGGTTCAACCCGGCACGCAAAATTTCCCCGGTCGCTTTGGCGAACTGGTCCAGTTTCCTCTACAACGAATTCATATAGAGTTGACCAACGTCTGCAATTTTGACTGTACCTTTTGTCCCAAGCAGGAGATGACCCGCCATTATGAATATATGGATTTCGAAAGGGTCTGTGGAATCATTGACGAAATCGCAGAATATAATATGGCAGAAAAGATCACCTTCCACGTGATGGGTGAACCTTTCATGCATCCGCGTTTTTTTGAAATTCTCGATCATGCCGCACAATTAGGCGTGAAGACAGGCATCACCACGAATGGAACTTATCTCGATGAAGAGATGGCCATCAAGCTGGAGAAGGTGACCGCGTCTCAAGTGAATATCTCCCTGCAGACTCCTGACGAAGAATCTTTTAAAACCCGAAAGTCACGTCGAATGAAATTCGATGAATATCACAACCGGATTTTAAAATTTATTGAAGGCTGTCTGAAGCAGGAAAAGCCGCCAAAGATAAAAGTTCATTTCCTGAATACTTCCATCAAAACCGAAGTACCCGGTGAAGACTGGACAGTAGGTTCGATGAGTGTCATCAATAACACCAAAGAATTACGCAAAACCTTTCGGTATTGGGCTCGCGAAGTTCACAAAATATGCCCGCCTCTCAACGAAGAAAAACGATTGGAAGTTGAAAAAAAGATCGACAAGCTTTCTGCCTTCAAATGGAATGTAGTCGAAGTAGCACCGAACATCTACTTCGAGACCTACATTCTCAACACATGGGGCAACGCATTTGCAGAGGGTAGCCAAGTGGTCCCTTCTAAAACCGGTTATTGCAGCGCCTTGTCTGACCATTTTGCCATCTTATGCAATGGGGATTTGACTTACTGCTGTGTGGATTACGATGGCAAGACCAAAGCGGGGAACGTATTCGAAAATTCGATTACAGATATCATGAATACCCAGCCGGTTATTGATGCGGTAGAAGGATTTCAAAATAATAAGGTTGTACACCCTCACTGCCAAAAATGTTTGGGTGGGAGCACCTGGTTTAAATCAGTGGTGAATCGGGTAGGTTCCATCATTATCTGGAAATACCTCAAAAAATTCTTTTACAAAACAAGCTAAGACAGTCGGGATGTAGCGCAGCCTGGTAGCGTACCTGCTTCGGGAGTAGGGGGTCGGAGGTTCAAATCCTCTCATCCCGACCAGTTTTCTATTTTTTCCTTCCTGGTTCACTCACTCATTTATTAAGAAGTTTTTTTGCCAACTTTTTTTATAGTTTAACTCGCAATGATAATAGCCAGCAATTTAGAAAAATCTTTTGGTCCACAGGTTCTGTTTGAAGATGTGTCCTTTCTCATCAATAAAGGCGAGCGCATTGGGTTGGTCGGTAAAAATGGTACCGGGAAGTCCACATTGTTCAAGATGATCATGGGGGAAGAAAGGCAGGACTCAGGAACCCTTTCTACACCGAAAAATTATAAGATCGGCGCGCTGGATCAACATATCCACTTCACTCAACCTACTGTTATTGATGAATGCATTGAAGCCCTGCCCGCTGAAAAACAATGGGATCATTATAAGGCTGAGATCATTCTTTCCGGTCTGGGATTTTCTGAATCGGATTTTCAAAAAGACCCCACAACTTTCAGCGGTGGATTTCAGGTACGTATCAATCTTTGCAAAGCGTTATTGGCCGACCCCAACATGCTTTTGCTCGATGAACCCACCAACTACCTGGATATTCTATCGCTCCGTTGGCTCAAAGATTATCTAAACAAATGGCCGGGCGAAATGATACTCATCACCCATGACCGGGATTTTATGGACAAGGTCACCACTCACACGTTGGGCATACACCGTAGACAAGCCCGTAAAGTCACCGGCGGTACCATTAAATTCTATGAGTTGATCATTCAGGAAGAAGAAACCTACGAACAGACCCGGAAAAACCTGGAGAACAAACGCAAGGAAATGCAGTCTCTTGTAGATCGATTTCGCGCCAAAGCCTCCAAAGCCACCATGGCCCAGTCACGACTTAAAATGATGGAAAAAATGGGCACCATGGAAAAGCTGGACACAGAAAAGAATCTTGGGTTCAGGTTCAACCACCTCCCCTGCCCGGGGAAAATGATCATGAACGTGAAGAACCTTTCTTTCTCCTACGATGGCAAACCCGAAAACAATATTTTTTCAGACATCTCCTTTTCCATTGGTCGAAAGGATCGTATAGGAATAATCGGGGCCAACGGAAAAGGAAAGTCGACGTTATTAAATTGTTTAGCAAATGAGTTGACACCCAATTCCGGATCTATCGATCCTCATCCTTCCGCTCGCCTGGGGCACTTCGGTCAGACAAATATTGACCGGCTCGAACCCAAAAACAAGGTGTTGGATGAGATACTGCGTTCCAACCCCAACCTTTCCCTGCAAGCCGCTCATAGCATCTGTGGTGCTATGATGTTTGATGGAGACTTGAGTAAAAAAAAGGTGAGTGTTTTATCGGGTGGGGAAAGAAGTCGTGTGCTGTTGGGGAAAATAATTTCTCACCCCACCAACCTCTTGCTTCTCGACGAACCTTCACATCATCTGGACGTAGAATCAATTGAAGCTTTAATCGAAGAGTTGAACGATTATGCCGGAGCGCTGGTGATAGTTACCCACTCCGAGCTTATCCTTAAAACCCTGGCTAAAAACCTGATCATTTTCCATCAGGGCCGAGCCGAGTATTTTCATGGCGGCTACGATGATTTCCTGGAAAAGGTAGGCTGGGAAGGTGAACCGGTTGCGGAGAAAAAAGTAAAAACCAAAATCAATAAAAAGGAAGCCCGAAAATTACGTGCTCTGGAGCGACAAAAAGTTCAGGCCAACCAATAATCAACCCCACCCAAACAAGACTCTTGCCTGTACAGATAATTTGCAATCAATTTCTCAAAGCAATGGCAGGAGTTTGGAATTTGTGGTAAAAAGTATTATTGTGTTAAGGCTGGGGTTCTGCTCTGGTCTGTAAACCTTCAATCCAATCTCTGCCGATTTTTTCACTACCCCCCTATCATGATTGACAAAATTCAACACGAACCCGGAAAACTCACTCGGGAAGCACTCAAGCTTTGGTTCAAACATCACCTGAAATACACCCTGGCAGACGATAAGTTTTCTGCAACAAGAATGGATCATTTCATCAGCCTGGCTTTATCAGTGCGTGATCACCTGGTTAACAAATGGCTCCAGACTCAGCAATCCTATTACGAGAATGATGTGAAAAGGGTTTACTACCTTTCCATGGAATTCCTGATTGGCCGATTACTGACCAACAACCTGATCAACCTGGGGATTTATGATGAATATAAACTGGCTCTGGAAGAAATGGGCCATGTCATTCATGAATTGGAAGAATCTGAAGTCGAAGCAGGATTGGGCAATGGTGGACTAGGTCGCCTTGCAGCCTGTTTTCTAGACTCTATCGCCAGCCTGGGAGTTCCCGGGTATGGGTATGGAATCCGTTATGAATTTGGAATTTTTTACCAGAAAATAATTCAAGGCTATCAGGTTGAAAAAGCTGACAACTGGTTGCGAGTGGGAAACCCATGGGAAATCCCACGGCCACGCTCCCTCTTTCCTGTTAAGTTTTACGGTCATGTGGAGTCCATTCAAGATTCACAGGGCGTCAAAGAGCATAAATGGGTAGACACTCAGGATGTCATGGCTATGGCTTACGACATCCCTGTCCCTGGATACAAGAATGATACGGTCAACAATCTCCGTCTATGGAGTGCTCGGTCCAGTCGGGAATTGGAACTGGAATATTTTCAATCCGGTGATTATTTTCAAGCTGTACAAAACAAGCATGAAAGCGAAATAATTTCCAAAGTATTGTATCCAGCAGACCATAATCAATCAGGAAAAGAACTCCGGTTCAAACAGGAATACTTTTTTGTCTCAGCCTCCTTGAGTGATATTGTTCGAAGATATAAAAAGAAGCACAAAACCTTTGATGAATTCAGCAATAAGGTTGCCATTCAGTTGAATGACACACATCCCGCATTATCCATTGCCGAGCTGATGCGCATTTTAATTGATCTTGAAAAATTGCCATGGGCCAAGGCCTGGAAAATAACAGTCAACACCTTCGCATTCACCAACCACACCATTCTTCCTGAGGCCATGGAGAAATGGTCACTAGAATTATTCAGCAGAGTTTTACCCCGACATCTGGATATCATTTTCCAAATCAATCAAGATTTCATGGATCAGGTGCAGGAACGTTATCCAGGCGATCTTGACAAAATGAGTAGAATGTCTCTCATTGAAGAGAACCATACAAAATATATTCGCATGGCAAACCTGTCTATTATTGGAAGTCACTCTACCAATGGAGTCGCGAAATTGCATTCCAGCATACTCAGGGAAAAAGTGTTTTCCGATTTCCATGAAATGTTTCCCGACCGCTTTAACAACAAAACCAATGGCATTACTCCACGACGCTGGTTGAAAGGCTGCAATCCTGAACTATCCAAATTAATCACTGAGTACATTGGAGATTCATGGATCCGGGATTTATCGGGGTTAATAACCCTTCAAGAACATATCAATGACCCCCAACTAATCGCTCGCTGGAGAGAAATAAAAACCAACAACAAAAAACAGCTTGCAGAGTATATTCAAAAAACTTTAAGCATTGAAGTTGATCCAAATTCCTTATTTGAAACTCAAGTCAAGCGAATTCATGAATATAAAAGACAGGTCTTAAGCGTCCTGCACGCCATAGCACTTTATAATCGCATTCGCAAAAATCCGGAGAATTTTAAAACTCCACGAACTATTATGTTTTCCGGAAAAGCTGCTCCAGGCTATGCCATGGCAAAGCTGATCATCAAGTTTATCAATTGCGTCGCCGACACCATCAACACTGATTATAGTTTACAGGGAAAATTAAAAGTCTTATTTTTACCCAATTACTCTGTAACCCTTGCAGAAAAAATTATTCCAGCAGCTGACCTTTCAGTACAAATTTCCACAGCTGGTATGGAAGCATCGGGCACCGGCAACATGAAACTTTCTCTCAATGGCGCGTTAACGGTGGGAACGTTGGATGGAGCAAACATTGAAATCATGGAAGAAGTGGGGAAGGAAAATATCTTCATCTTTGGCTTGAATGCGGATGAAGTTGTTGAGAAAAAACAATCTGGTTATCATCCCAGAGAATTATACAAGCAGAATCCAGAATTGAAAGAAGTGCTGGACATGATTCAGAAAGGATATTTTTTCGGGCAACAGCCCAACCTTTTCCAACCTATTCTGGAAAGCTTATTGGATCATGGTGACCCTTATATGGTATTGGCAGACTTTCAATCTTTTTGTGACACTCAGGTAAAAATTGGTCATGCCTATTTAGACACCGATACATGGACACGAAAAGCCATCATCAATGTATCGCGGATGGGAAAATTTTCCAGCGATCGATCCATCAAGGAATATGCAGAAAATATTTGGAACATCCCCCTCACCCCGCAAGGTTAAGAACTTAACACCTGCCATAGGTTTTAGTCATCACAGCAAGTTTTTCCGCATCACTGCTTGACCATTGTCCGGGAAGCAACCTCCACTCCCAATTATTTTCTGCAATGCCAGGACAATTCATACGGGATTCTGAGCCCAGCCCCAACACATCCTGCATCGGCAAAATAACCGTATCTGCGATAGAACGCATCGCCAAAATTATCAATTCTTCAGCCACTGTTTTTGCGTTAACTTCGCTCCCCAGTATGTTTGCCAGTTTCACCTTCGCATCCTCTCCCAATTCTTCCTCAAACCACCCACGCACTGTATTACAGTCATGCGTTCCAGTATACAGAATGCAGTTCTTCACATGATTATCCGGAGCATAAGGATTTTGAGAAATATCCCCATCGAAAGCAAAGATCAAAAGTTTCATTCCCGGAAACCCAAACTGCCGCATAGCATCCTTAACATCTTGAGTGATCACACCCAGATCTTCAGCAACAACAGGAATGGATTCAAATTCCTTTAGTAACCTTGAAAAGAACTTAACTCCCGGACACTCCTGCCAACGCCCATTTTCTGCAGTAGAGTCACTTGCAGGTATCTCCCAGGCCGCCAGGAAGCCACGAAAATGATCTATTCGTATTAGATCAAACAGTCTCAGACCATGCTTCAGTCTCTCCAACCACCAGTGGTAATCATTCTCACGTAGAATATTCCAGTCGAAGACCGGGTTCCCCCACCGTTGCCCAGTCGCACTGAAATAGTCAGGAGGCACGCCGGCAACAACAACTGGCTTCATTTCCTGATCCAGTTTAAAAAACTCGGGGTGAGCCCAGACATCAGCACTGTCATGATTCACATAAAGAGCCACATCACCAAAAATACGAATTCCGTTACCCCGGCAATACTCCTGCAATTCTGCCCATTGCCGAAATAACACAAATTGAAAATATTTTTCCTGTTCAACAAGTTCACCCAGTCTTTCCAGATATTTTTCGACCGTGTTTCTGCACTTTATACCTTCTGGCCATTCACTCCAGGAATGCCCACCAAAATGGTTTTTGAGTACCGTGAAGAGACAAAAATCTTCCAGCCAATAGGAATTAGCAAGACAAAACTTCTCATACTCATTTTTATCAACTCTTCTGCTAAAGCGAGAATAACTTTTTCTCAGTAGACTTATCTTGAAATTCAAAACGGGGGAATATTGCACATGATGTGGAGAACACTCAAGATCAACCTCCAATTCGTTCTCCTCCAGAAAACCGTCACGAATCATAAACTCTGGACTGACAAACAATGGACTGATCGCAAAAGCCGATGTACAACTATAGGGTGAGTTTCCAAATGAAGTAGGATTGACCGGGAGGATTTGCCAATAAGTCTGACCCGCCTGTTTTAATAAATCGACAAACTCAAATGCAGAAGGTCCAAAATCACCGACTCCAAACTTTGAGGGCAGAGAAGTAATATGAAGTAGAATTCCACTACATCGAGACTCTTGGCTTTGCGACATATATATTTATGGACCTTGTGATTTAATAAAGAAACTTAATGCGAACTAAACACTCAAGCTGGCACATCCATATTGGCTATTTTGATTACGTTTTGATAAACCTGAGCACCGTTCCTTTTTTCAGACACATTACTATCCGCCAAACCAAGTAACATCAGAAAATGAGGTTCAAACGAATCCCCAGAAAGTTCTTCATCAAGTTGAATAG
>JAJDBI010000140.1 GCA_029261435.1 Nitrospinaceae bacterium | reverse complement strand
GAAAGGGGTGTTTGAATTTCATACCTGTTCAACAAAATCTTTGTTCTACGGGTATCTTCGGCAGCAATCAAGGAAACTTTATCGAGAGTCTCTATAGCGCGATGAGTCACATCGCCCAAGTTGCCAATTGGGGTGCTAACTACAAATAAGTTACCCGTTTCCACTGACCCCGGTTGCACAACAGCCATATTGAATAATTATTTTAATTTCCAGCTTTGAAAAACTCAACTTTTCACGAGAAAAAGCCCTGCAAGTTTTCAATTAGCCTTTTGTGGACTGTGAAGAAGCTTTCTTTTCTTTTTCTTCAGCTTTTACTAACGGAATAATTTTAGTTTCCTTTCCTGTCATATCACAGGAGCCGTCCAATACCCCTCCCAGCTCAATATACAAAGCGGGAGATTTAACATTGCCTACTACTCGGCTGTTCGAATGAATCTCAACTTTCTTCGAGGCCATCAGAGTTCCTTCGACGCGCCCCATACAGATTATCGTTCCCGCAGATATTTCCGCGATGAGATGCCCGGTCTCTCCGACAATCAGTGTATCATCGGTGTGAACCTGACCTTCGAACTTGCCATCAATACGAACTGTGCCATCAAAAGACAAAGATCCGTTGAAAACCGTATCTTCGCCCATATAGGCTTTAATTTGAGCATCATCTTTTTTCATGTTTTTTCCTCCCCACATGAGAAATCACCTATCCTGCTGAAATGTTATCACTTTCCAATCAAATTCTGAATGCGTTCCAGATCATCATCCGAGTAATAGGTCACCACAAGTTTACCGCCCTTTTTCTTTGGGCTGATTTCAACTTTGGTTCCTAATTTGCGCTCCAATTCCTTTTCCAGGTCTTTGATAAAAATATTTTTTTTAGTTGCAGAGGACGCAGATTTTTCCGGTGCCGGTTGTTTTAACCTGTTTACCCGGCTTTCAGTTTGTCGTACCGTAAGATCTTCTTTGAATATTTCCTTACATAACGTTTGCGCCTGCCCGGCATTTTCCAATCCCAAAAGTGCCCGGGCATGACCCATCGAAAGTTTTCCGGAAATCAAATCTTCCTTGATATTTCGTGAGAGCTTGAGGAGCCGCAGAATATTGGCGACCGCGGTACGACTTTTTCCAACCTTGTTAGCGATCATTTCCTGAGTCAAAGCAAAGTCATCGGCAAGACGGGCATAGGCCTCGGCCTCTTCTATAGGGTTGAGATCCTGACGATGAATATTTTCAATGATCGCCAACTCCAAGGCCTGGGCATCGCTGACTTCACGGATCACAGCAGGAATTTTTTTCAGTCCGGCTTTTTTCGAAGCCCGCCACCGTCTTTCACCCACCACCAACTCATAACCGTTTACAGCTTTTTGCACCACTACCGGTTGCAGAATTCCATTTTCACGGATGGACGTTACCAACTCTTCAAGCTTGTCGTCATCAAAATATTTTCTCGGTTGAAAACGGTTGGGTGAAATTTCATCGATCAGCAATTCCCTGCTTTGGATCATTCCCTTTTCTGTAGACTCGGGGACGCCCATTTCAAAATCCGGGATTAATGCATTTATACCTTTGCCTAATGCTTTTCTATTCATACTGCTGAGCCTGAAAGAGGAGTCCGTTCATCTGTTTTGGATCGCGAAATAATTTCTTTAGCCAGTTCCACATAAGAATCTGCACCGCGTGAGCGACCGGCATACAGCATGATCGGCTTGCCATGACTGGGCGCCTCGCTCAATCGCACATTTCTTGGAATCACTGTTTTCAGCAAAAAGTCGCTGAAATATTTTTGCACCTGATCCTTCACTTGCGAGGCCAGAAGAGTTCTACTGTCGAACATTGTCAATAAAATGCCTTCCACTGTTAAGTCTGGATTAATGGATTTTTTTACCAGCTTTAAAGTTTTTAGCAAATGACTCAAACCCTGAAGTGCGTAATATTCACATTGCATGGGTATCAATACCGATGTAGAAACAGCCAGAGCATTCAAAGTTAAAAGTCCCAGCGAAGGCGGACAATCTATAACCACAAACTCAAACTCTTCACGCACTCCATTGAGGGCGGTCTTCAAAATTGTTTCCCGGGCTTCTCTCGTCACCAACTCGATTTCAGCGCCAGTAAGGTCTACTCTTGATGGGATTATTTTCAGTGTTTCAATTTCAGTGGAACAAATAACTTCTGCCCGACTTGCCTCACCCATTAAAAGCTCATAAACTCCGCGAGAGTCGCCATCAACTCCCAATCCGCTAGAGGCGTTGCCCTGGGGGTCAATATCGATCAACAAAACTTTTTTGCCCGAAAGGGCTATAGAAGCTGCAAGGTTAATAGCAGTAGTGGTTTTACCCACCCCACCTTTTTGATTTGCAACGCTTATGATTTTACCCATGAAGCTCCCAGGGAATAGTGCGCCAACTGAACTAAAACTACCATAGTTTCAATCCCCTGCCAATACAAAATTAGATTATCAGAACAATGTTTCACGTGAAACAGTGGCGATCCGCCACAGGAAAGTGGAGTTAGCTTCACTTCTTAGAAAATTGGGTTATTGGTCTCATTTAATACTGCTCACTGGACCCACGCCAAGTGGTGTTTCACGTGAAACATTTTTCGTAGATCAGTAGGCTTGAGACCAGTCCTTGATAGCTGGTTATGGAAATATCATCTTTTAAGGAGAGGTTGGATTCCTGCTGAATTGGGATTTCGTCGGGAGGCTTCTTCACGATCAACCTTCCGCCGGGAGCTACAAATCTCCCACCCAGAGTCAGGCACTGCTTTAAATCTGATACAGCACGAAAAATCACTGCATCAAATTGACTTTCCCTCTCGGCCGGGATATCTTCCGCCCGAACATTGATCACCTCAGTCTGATCAAGTCCAAGTTCCCGAACCACTGTTTCCATAAAGCTACAACGTTTGCGCTGGCTTTCCACCAACACCAGCGCCATTTCAGGAAAAATGATTTTCAGGGGTATCCCGGGGAAACCGGCACCACTACCTATGTCCATCACCCGGAAACCGGGTTTGAGTGCGCGGGAGTATTGAAGGGAGTCAAACACATGTCTTTTAAGTATAATGTCGGGGTCTTTTTCTGCTGTGAGGTTGATTTTCTTGTTCCATTTTACCAGAAGATCCAGATAGAGCTGAATCCTAGACTCCACTAGGCTGGAAAGCTCACTATCCAGAGTCAGCTTTGGGTCCCGTAAAATATGTAAAATAGTCCCTTGCATAGGGGGAATTCAGGAAGCGAGAATCTTTTTAAATTCTCGAGTAAGAGAGGGAACAACTTGAATAACGTCTCCGACTATACCATAGTCAGCAACTGAAAAAATAGATGCATTGGGATCGGAATTAATAGCGACTATACAACGCGACGAAGACATACCGGCTAAATGCTGCACTGCCCCTGAAATACCACAAGCAATATATAGATCAGGAGAAACCGTCCGTCCAGTCTGACCCACTTGATTGGAAAAATCCCGCCAACCATTATCTACCACAGGCCGACTGGCCCCTACTGCACCACCCAGTACTTCTGCCAGTTCCTCCAACAGTTTGAAGTTTTCAGGTCCCTGCATCCCCAATCCACCTGATACTACAATTCGGGCCTCTGTAATATCCAGCTGGGAACCCACCTGTTTGACAAGGTCTTGAACCTTCTTAGAAAGTTCTGATAACTGAGCTTCTTCCTCAATAGTTTCACCCTGGCGGGAAAGTGGGGGACTGCGAAATATATTTGGACGCAAGGACAGGATATGAGGTTTCTTACCGCTAAACCGGACTGTGGAGTGGGCCTTGCCAGAAGAAACAGGTCGCACTGCCACCACATCACCTTCTCCATTAACAGAAAGAGAAATACAGTCGGTCGCCACCCCCACCCCTAAGTGAGCCGAAAGTACGGCGGACAATTCCTTACCATTATTGGTGGCAGGCAATAGCAGGTAATCGAATGAATATTTTTTAAGTTGGCCCAATAATGCGAATGCATAATTTTCATGAATATAGTGTTGCAGATCAGGATGGGTGAGAAATTGTACTTGATCAGCTCCGTGCTGAATAAAAAGGTCGGCTTCCAGGTTTGCTGATTGACACAGGCAAAGAGCAATTACTTTGCCTGAAACCTGATCGGCCAGTTTTCGAGCAGCACTTAAAACCTCCAGCGATACCGGCTTGGTTTCACCTTGATCATGCTCGATCACTACTCCCAGAACACAGTCAACACTCACAAAAAAACTCCTCAATAAAAATAGGAGACATAGACAATAGCTTCATCAGCAGTAAAGTGTTCCGATGAAAGTATATTTACGTCATTTTAGGCTTAGCCCAATTAGCGCATTTAATGAGATCTAAAACCTGGTCGCAGTACGTTCAATATTTGCCGGGTGGGCGAAACAGAGGCAGATCCAATATCCATTCAATCTCCCAGATTTCGCCAATGGTTCCCAGTCCAAGAAGAAATACATATAGAACCAAGAGACCAACGCCAAGTTGACCTTTATATTTCTGTACCAGGCCTTTTATCCCGCTGTCCGCAGGGGTGGGGGAAGTTTCATTCATAGGATAGAGTTTTCAATTAAATGATTTTTTCTTCTTCACGCAACAAGCGAGCCAGCTCACCGCTTATCTCTTCATCAGTACCTTGCAGAATTATTCCCTTTTTTCGTTCCGGGGGCAAGCAGAGATTTTCCTCAATCACACGGTTATCACCAATGTCAAGCATCTCAAACTCCAGGTCGCTGGCAGAAAGTGTTAAGACTTCCTTTTTCTTAGCGGCCATTATGCCTTTAAGTGAAGGAAGACGAGGCTCGTTAAGACCTTTCTGGCAAGTCAATAATAATGGAAGAGGCAATTCACGAACCTCACTGCCACCTTCGACCTGCCGGGTAATTCTTGCACTCTTAAAATCATCAGAAAAATCAACTCCAGTCACCACAGTTACAAAAGGAATACTGAGAAATGTAGCCAGAGCCGGGCCGGTCTGAGCACTATCTATATCCACCGCCTGTCGGCCGCAGAGAATCAAATCATAGGGAATTTTATCAATACTGCGGGCTAGTACTCTGGCCAGGGCATAAGAGTCCAGTCCGTTAAATTTTTCATCCATCAAATGAACAGCTTTGTCCGCACCCATGGCAAGAGCCTTTTTAATGGAGTCCTTAAACCCTTCCGGTCCAAGCGATAAAAGGGTGATCTCAGTATCCGGTTTTCTCTCTTTGATGCGTACAGCTTCTTCAATCGCAAACTCATCATAAGGATTAATAATGCGGGAACTCCCAGGGGATACAACCTTTCCATTATCAATCTGAATTTGAGCAGCAGTATCCAGCACCTGTTTGACACAAACAATGATCTTCATTCCAACACCATAATTATAGTTAACTAGAATATTATCGCAGAGGAAACCAATTTGCAAAACCACTTGCTTACTTTAATGCATGGCTCATTTTTTTAAGACCCGCATTGATATGATCGGTGAGAGCCTGACTGCTGATTTTCATGATTCGCGCGGCTAGCTTTTTCCGTAGTCCTCCATAAAAAACCAATGAAACAGCCATCAACTGCCGGTCCGTCAATCCCATTTCGCCAAGATCCAACGTTCCTTCCTTCAAGTAGGAAAATTCTGATTGAGGACGATAGTCCTGATATTCAACTCCAAAATTCTGGGCATTTCGCATAAGCTCCAACTCATCCGGAGGGAAAAACCGCAAGTGGTAGTCTTCCTCTGTCCCAGAGTCCATACCAGAATAATCAATTTCATTTACCTTGCAAGGTTCAAGCATACTTATAATTCTCCAGGTATTTTATAAACTGAGGGCCGTCATAAAAAATAAAATAAGAAAACCAGGCAGGTGGATTGGGCTCCAGCAAATCGGATGAAAGACTTCGTGGCAAGCTATCTGGCAACCCGGTAACTGGAACACCATTAATAAAAATTTTATCCCGGGAGAACATTGCACGCCAATATTCACGCCCCAACTTGAAATGAAACCACAAAGCGTTAAGAGAAGGTTCCTGCCGATATAAATAATTCCCACAATAAAAACAATGCCAGCCCACATCCGTTTCCTGCAACCCACTTCGACCGCAACCCCGGCGAAGAGTTTCTCCAGTCTCCAGAATATAAGACACCGGAAAACAAAGTTTGAGCCTTTTCTTTACGCATGCATTTTGACCAGAACGTGTAATTCGAATCTTTGTCACTATGTCCTACCCCCTAAATAATGACTGCCCAATACTTGAACAGTTTTATCTTATCCGATAATTTCCGTTTACCAACTATGCTATTCGAGTTAAAATTGTTATAGTTCTTCTGCTTTCAGGATTGTTTTTTTGTTTTTTCTGGTAAACCCAGGTCATGAAAAAATCGGGAATAACACGAATTAGTCATTGGGAACAAAAAAGCATCGCTTTAAAATTAGAAGCAATATACTGAAATATAATGCATTTATATTTTTATTCATTTTGCCACTTTTAAAAATACCTCGTCGAAATGTTATAATTAATACTAGACAATAATTAAGAACTATCCATTCAGAAAATAAACTGAAGTTGTTTCACCAATAAGTAAATCGCAAATAACAACGGTTTCGGAGCAGGGACTATTTTCCCTTATCCGAATAATAATATCGGACATTTGTCCTCATCTGTCAAGCGTTTTTCACTCTGTCATGCCAAAAAAACAGATTTGGGAAAGAATAGGATCATTACCGGGGAGTAACAACCTTGCAGAATTTTGTCGAGGGGTAGGTTTGGACTATGAAAAATTCAAGAAGAGTCATAGTCGCAGAAATGGACCGCCCGATTCCGTAACTCTTGATAAAATCGCAAGGCATTTCAGGCTGGACCTGGGATGGCTGATTACGGGCACAACTTCTTCCTCTCTTCTCGATCAGAGAATTGGCAAAAAGCTTAAACTATTCAGAAAAAAGAAGGGCTGGTCTCTTGAAGAGATGAGCAAGCATGTTTCCCTCTTCCCACAGGTTTTGAAAAACTACGAAAATGGAAACTGGGTCATCTCCACAACCCTTCTAAACGATCTCGCCGAAAAGCTGAATATACCTGCGAATGAGTTGCTAAAGGAGCAAGATAATCTGCCAGTTCAAATGCCTGAATTGAAAATCTTTCAACCCAATAGCATTGCAGGAGCACCGACAATTAAAGAAGAGGATTATGTCTCAATACCTCTCACAAACTCTGCCATCGCCGCTGGGCAACCCATCATCCAGGAAAATAATATTGAAGATTATGTTCTGCTTCACATACGCGCTGCCGGAAAAAAACAAAATATGGTAGCAAGCCGGGTAGAAGGAGATTCGATGGAGCCTATGTTGCACTCCGGCGACATCGTAGTCATTGACAGAGACGATAAAAAAATAGTTAAAAAAGGAATTTTTGCCATCTTCTATGACGAGGGCTTAACAGCAAAATATGTAGAGTCACAGGAAAACCTGTTAATACTCAGGCCCATCAACCCAAACTCTCAGCTACAAATTATTAATCTAAACGAGCACCCCGATCCCATTGTCGGTCGAATAATTGGAGCTTGGAAAGAACTATAAACTCTCTCTGTAGTTGAGATAAATTAATTGTACAATTTCCGCCTTGATGGGCATAATAGGGTTTATGAGTGAAATCGATAGCGATAAATTAAAAAAAGACAACAAGAAAAAAGACCTGGGTCCTCCCCTGAAAATTTTACTAGCCGATGACACTGCAGTAAACCTCGCCTTGGCAACAAAGTTACTAAAAAGGAGAGGTCACGATATTACTGCAGTCGAAAACGGCCTTCTGGCTTTTGAAGCATTTAAGCAAGACACTTTTGATGTCGTCCTGATGGATATCCATATGCCTGTTATGGACGGGTTGGAATCTACCGCCAAAATTCGTGAGTTTGAGGCTTCCGAAGCTTCCCGGCCAGCAACGGCTATCATAGCAATGACCGCAAATAATGAGCAAAGCGATCATGAAATATACTTGAAGTCTGGAATGAACGGTATCATCACCAAACCTCTGGATATCAAAACTGTTGTTACACAAATTCGCGAAATCATAACAAGTTTTTCAGGCTGATTTTTTTAAGAACCAGATAGAGCTTCTTTCTGGTAATAAACTGTCACAACGATTTTATCCCCAGCGACAACAGACCCGACTTGAGTAAACTTCAGACCCAGCCGATCCGAAACCAGAAAACCAATTGAAGAACCCAAATCAGTTTTTTCAAACTGACTTCCATCCATTAAGATTGCCGGATTGTTCTGTTCTGTTCCATTTTTTAAAATATCCACCTTCATATCCTGACCATCAGGGGCGACTTGTGCAAAAAGGCCAATAGCCATTACCATAATATTTTCCTGAGGAACAAACCCATCATAAAATACCATTCCATTTATAGCCGAGTCGGGAACAGTAATAGTTAAGCAAAGCAGGTTACCAATATCATCCACTGCCTCTGCAAAATCGGAATATGCGTTTTCCCAATTTAGATCTCCGGCAGATGGAATTTCAAGATTAAGGTTTGTTGTAAAAGTATTGGCCATATTTCTCCTTTCCTCAGTTTATTTCTGCACCACCAAAACCAGAGCTACCAAAAGCCTGAATTCCAAATCCTAAATTACCAACAAGGCCGCGCATTTGACGGGCTATTATAGGAACCGTATCCATACGTTGGGAAATTCCTGAACCAATAGACCTCCCCACGCCTAAAACCATAACCTTAACGTTATCCAGTTCATGCGTGGGAGGACTAACTTCAAGAATATCGCCTCGTTCAATTTCCATATTATCGAGCAATAATTCAATCTCATAAATATCCCTGGGTAGCCCTCTTTCCTGCAAATAAAACGAAAGCAATTCAACGGCCAGACCTTCGTTTCGTATCCAGTTAAATTCAAAATCGATGGGCTCTTCTCTGTACCCGAATTGGTCAATGGATTCCGCATCTTCGCCACTTTCCACCGATTTATAACCCTCACCGGACCAGTTTTTTCGATATCGCAAATCAATCTTATTAACCACATCCTCAATGGGAGTACGCACGGATTTAAATCGAATCCGACTTTGCGAATCCAATAAAACCATATTATCTAAAATAACTTTTGCCGGGATAGTACTGGTGTTAACAAGATTTAATTGACGAAACAAAACTTTGGCCAGGCCCAAATCCCAGTAAAAAAAAGAGCGGCTTTCCTTTCCCCACTGATTCCAGAGTTCACGAGCTGAAACCTTATTGGTGATCACCCCAGCCAACAAATGACCTGCAAAAAGGGCTCCAGCCTGATTTAGTGATATCAAGTCCAAAACCGAACTATCTAAATTCAAAGCTTTAAGAATGGACCACTTAAAAACATGATCCGGTCTTGCAACAAGGGAATCTGCTGTCCCGGTCAAAGTTCCAGTGGAGTCATCTATCACACCCTGGATATCAGCGCTAACCTCGTCGGTGAACTGGATTCGTCGCCGGGCATACTCAACTTCATAGGCAAGGTGAACAATAAAAGCCGTCCGACCATCACTGGAGCCATTATAGTGAACTTGAGATTCTCGGTTAATGAACCAATTCCAGTCTCCATTTACATGGCTGGTGATATCAAAAAAATCAACGACACTACGAGTGCTTTTTTCAGCAGTAGAATTAATAACCGGACTGGATGAATGCTGAATCAACGAACCAGTCTTGGTAGTAGAAATATTAGTCCCCTGGGTGGAAACCTGAAGCGGTGAAGTCATGGTAACAACACGAGTAGCAGAAACAATTTTAAAAGAAATATATGTAGCATTATGCGTGATGCGAATAGAATTCGTATCCGTATTTATATTGCCACCTGTTGAATAGGTTTCGGTCGTTCCCTGCCTTCTCCAAACTCGATAACTGCCAGCTGGGCTTCCACCATTATTGCGAGCATAGACATCCACCGTATTCGGGCCACTAATGGTGCCCATCCACTCAAAACCAATCCCATACTCTGAAGTTGCCCAGGTACCCGGGCCGGGGTCGGGAAAAGTAATAATATGTTGTTGTCCGTTACTCAGCCCAATCGTCAGTCCACCGACACCTGATAAAGCATTTTGCGTAATCTTTGGTGGAAAAGCCTCCGAATGCTGATGTTGAGGATCGCTAATGGGAAAACCAAACGAGTCCAAATGCGTATGAGTAATATCCGTAGACCCGCCTGAGACAACAACATCATCTAACGCCGGTGCTGATAAAATACCAACTTGACCTACCCCAGAAACATGAGCTGTCAAACTGTCATTAGGGAGTTTCTCCTCAACAAAATGTTCCACCCGCAAAAGTACTTTTCCAATAGTCCCAATATTAGGCAGTGAATTAGTTTGCCGTAACGATAAAACATTCGCACTCTGATTGATTTTTGCATAGGTCGTCGGACTATTAGGAATATTGGCATTGGTGGGATTGATAGCAGTATTCCCTGCTCCAACCACATCGTTTTGCACCTGTAAAAATTTAGTGTCGATCGAATCGGATTTTTTAGGCTTCGAAGAAAATACAACTTCCCCTTTTGCGACATCCACAGAAAAGTCCGAAGAGTCTGCCAGGTGGCCTCCGACCCTGACGTTAGAAATGGACTTGATGGGGTAATCAGGATCGCTGAACAAATAACGATGATCCGTCACCTTCTCAAGAACCGCATCACCGCTATAATGAAATTCATTGATCCCGGAGCAACCCAGAAACTGGGTGGAATTCAAACTGGTATAGTTGACTTCATCATCATTAACGATAACCGAACCGGCCACTGGAAAATTAGTAGTGGAAGAAACATCCAACACCGTACCACCGGGTATGGCCACCGAGGTCAACTGTGTTTGTTGGGATTTTCTCACAAGAATCGCAGGCACTTCATCAACATCACCAATAACAATGGGTCGGGTTTTTCCAACAGATTGTTCCGGGGCATTTGGATAGTCTGAATGAGTTAGGACGTTACCAACCATTTTTGATCCGTAGCCCTGAGATATATCCACAAGGTCGAAACTGCAAAATGCATCGTCATATTGAACCGGATCTCCAATCCGGGAAATAAAAAGTACGCTAAGATCCTCATCGGTCAACCCATCATCCAAAAACCATTGATAAAGAGTCACAACAGCTGATTCGGGGGAACGATGACGAAATAAATTTGTAAATCGGGCGGATGGACTGAACAAATCCACCGGCGCATTCACAAGGCTGACCGTAAGGTTGGGGAGGGAATTATTATCTGACTGATCGGGGGACACCAACCGATCCAGATTACCCATATTATTAATCAATGGATACCAGATAACAGAGTTAATATGCACCCCTTCCCGATCAGTCAGCCTCAATGTTAATTCCGGCAAACCATTTATAGCTGGCCAGTCAATTTTTAGAAGGTTGACCGGGGCATTCGCCTTGTTGAGTCGGGAAGTATTAAATCCAGATGTAAAGTCAGTTCGCATAAAGGATCAAAAGAATAAATATTAATTTATGAAGAGCTTAAACTGCAAGTTCTCATGGGAAGGTAAATTGAAGGGGGTGCTTTTTCACACAATCCGGTCTTTGCCAATGGCCATCAGCTCTAATTTTTCATCAATGCCCAACTGATTCGAGCGAATCTTTTCATCAATATCTTCCCGAATCCGGTTCTTTAAAATTTCCATCAAACATTCCTTCCAGTTCTCTTTCTCTCTCAACTGACTGTAAAATTCAGTCCGAAGAGGAACCGATTTCATAAAAGCAAAGACCTCTCCTTTATAAAAAACACGAACCGGGAACAATTGTGTTTGCCCTACTTGCTGAATCTGCTCACCATCCACCACAAAGCTAAAGTCATTAGCCTGACACTGGCTCCAATCAATCATAGTCGTCTTCCTTTTCTATAAAATGGTCTTTCTTCCCATCTTTATACAGGTTGCTTCCTCAGATCAATGCTCCCCGAGTATTTGCCAAAGAGAACCAATTGAAAATTAAATACGTTCATCCAACGAACGGTATGCAGATTGGCATTGAGGTCCTCAAACTCAAACGGACTGAATGACTTTTTAATCGTATCAAAAAATATTTGCGCACTGTCCCGGTCAGATTTACTGACACGGGCAAAATTAAATTGAAAAGTCTGGCGCAGACTTCCCTTCTCCTGAACATAAAGGGTGCCACCGGCAGTGGTGGCATTAATCTGTTCAGGATAATCAAGAACCTCCCCTGCCGGGTATTCCGGTAGAGTGGCAGGCACCCATTGCACCGTTGGAGCAGCCTTTGTAGGATAATAAAAACCAAAACTCATAAAACAGTCTCCAAATTACTAAAAGAGATAAAGGTCGAAAAAGATAAACAGTAACGACTCCTTAAGCCGAAATAACTTTTGGAATGCACAACAAAGCAATTGCCAATTGGCCACACGCCGAGTGGTTAGTTCATTCTGCGGTCAAGGCGTTTGAGTTCATCACGCATCTGGAAAGCCAGGTTGCGAAACTCTTCCCGATCGAGTTTAAGACCATTGGGAACATTAAAGCTGAAGTTGAGGTTTTGAATGGTCATGCCGCTGGAGTTACCCTGACGAAAGTTATCGGCCAGATTTTTAGGCAAAACCGCTTCATCTTTATGAATCATGGCAAGCATGTCTCGTGGAACCCGGTCGATACCACTGGAAAACCCTGGCACTTTTATTTTGGGAGAAGTGTCTACCTTATCGCTGAATCCCGTCAAATCCGGGCTTGAAGTCAGAAACTCCGGTCCTCCATCAAAAAATGAATCAGATGTGCGAGAACCAGATCCGGGACCCGATATAGTTTTAAAGGTTTCTTCAGTAATGGTCACTCTTTGAGTAATATCCTTTGAGAAGGTATTTTCTATCTCTCCACGAATGCGTTTGGCCTCTTCAGTAGCGTTATCCAGCAGATTGACCGTGATAAAAATATCCTGCATATTATGGATTTGTTCCAGACAGTTTTTGGTCGTTTCCAGTGACTGTACCGCATCTTCCGGGATAGTCGGCAAAACCAGAGGATCAATATTTCCTAGCTGATTTAGCGATTCCTGAGCACCCTCTACATATTTTTCAATCGGCTCACCGCCTACCCGCCACTCAGCTAATTCTTCGCCCGCCTTCCAGGTAGTAAATAGAATCCCTAATGCAACAGTAACGGATTTAAACGGTGCAGGAAGCGCAAAAAGAGCAAGAATAGCAGGAGGGATTGCTAATGCTAATAAAACAGTATTTAATTTGGTAGCATCCTCTTCAAGCCTCTCAAAACTCCGTGAAAACATATCTAATGAACGTGCGCTTTCTTCGTTTTTCTTTTGCAACTGCAAGGCACCCCCTAAGCATCTTTTATAGGCTTCCATGGCTTTGCAGGCGGATTCAGTAAATTTGTCCTCAAAATTAACTATTATTTGAGTGTTTACAGTGGTTGAAGTCGCCATTTTTAATCCTTAATCAATAATTTTTGTTATATAATTTACCCATTCGGATATATTAAACTTGGATATTCATCAGGCTAGCTTATGGCAATCTGGAAATGGTTTATCAATAATAACGATGACTTATGCCGAAAATGCAGAGGCAAAGTTAAAGAAAGGCACGCCATATGCGTACATTGCAATACATGGTTTCCTTGCATAGAAGCAAATAAAATAAATGCAATTGTTGTTCTTGTAATCTTATTGGCATTGGCTATAAGTAGATTATAATTCGGATAAACGATAGAATTGTTCCTCATGGCAATGGACCCCTGTATAGCGTGTAGAAAAGACAGGTTATAATTTAGTTAACCTATAGGGTGAAAGAGAAGCCTGTCACCCGCAGAGTTACCGGGCAACAATCCATCACCTGTGGTCGGTAGGCCGCTGACGGTTATGGTATTTATCCAACAGAGACAATGCTTTCCACTCAGTAATAGTCAGGTCATTTTTTTCAAAAGGATAGCCTCCCAGTTTTAGCAATAAAAGATTTTCCAAAAATGCCACCCAGTTGCCGAAGTTTTGAGGGTAACGAGCAAGGATTTTTCGTGCCGGGTGATTTTCGATGTTCCATTCAGGGTTATTCGTTTCTTCATGGACCCGTTTTAGAAATTTTTCATAATCTACTTCCAGTCCCGGCACGTCATCCTGGAAGTAGGTGATCAGTTTTTTAGTGTAGCTTGTTCCAGATTGGCTGCGGTTCCTTCAAAAACCATGGCGGCAGCGCATTTGAATGAGGCCTGGACATATTTCTTCCAGTTTGGAATTGAGGGTGTCAAAGGTTTTTCTTCACCCGTAGCCGGATCAGTAAAAATAACCTCTTCTTCACCCTCTTTGGTTTTAACCTTGATATCCATTAAAATTGTCTCGATAAACTCAATACGAGCCTGGGAAGAGTGGTCATCGACACTACCGGGAGAGACAAATTTAAATCGGTTTTTCTGGAACTGACAAAACTCTTCGGTTGTGTAATCCCGCAAAACCAATACAACAGTTTCACTACAATAAGGAATTTCAACTTTGATAATGCCTGGGTTTATATTGATTGCCATTCATACCTCCATTTGATGTCATCCTTCGACAGGCGCAGGATGACCATTAATAAATTCTTTATTAAATCAGGTATCCCGCCTGTTCATTGATCACCTTTATAATCACCGAACCATAGTTTGTATCTTCCAATACCTGAAACTCCGCATTAACCGTAACCACTTCTCCATCCCGATCTTTTTTTGCTTCTTTATAAACCACCTTGGGAAAAATGATATCGCAGGAATAATTGAAAGAACCGGAACCGCCTGCAATCACCGCCCCGGTAACTGGAATGTGCAACACGTATTCTGTCTCATTGACCAGAGCAGATTTATGGCTGTCATCCTGCATTTCAAGAACCGCTGAAATATTTTGTTGATAGCGATCTCCGCGTTCTACCCGGGTGACATAACCTGAACTGTCACCTATTTCATAAAAAGTTTTTGCCTGATTATCCATCGTCCATTCAAAGGACAGCAAGTCTCCCGCAAAAGATATCGGTGAGCCACCAACCACAAGGTCACCATCAGCAACTGTCCCTGAAAGAGAGCCTCCTCGGTTGAAATTAACATCTCCATATCTTAAATAGGACTCCCCAACTACTGTTGGCTTGGGGTCAGCGTTGGGTTCTTCTTTTCCCATTGCGCCAAACTGCGCTTCCAATTTAACGAAGTCACCCCGACTCCCGCTGATTTTTACAGATTTGCCAAACAATCCAGTAAAACGTTTATTAGCAATTCCGTCATATTCAAGCAGAGTCACTGACGGCAAATCAATATTAGCCAGGTCTCGCTCTATAAAATGCCGGTAAACAGTGGGGTCATTAACATCATCCGGTTGGTCGGTCGTGACCTTTCCCATAATCAGGGCGAAGAAATAAGCCAGGTTATGCGGCATGGCCCGTTGCTGATGCGTGCCATCCAGCTTCCAGTTGAGAATTTCCTGAATGGAGGGTTCATTGAGTCCATTTGTTTCATTTTCATTGGTCTGAACTTCGTTCGGTTGCACATCTGTAACAGGACCTTCAAAATTAAAAGCCGTTGAGATACCAGCGGGTGTTCCGTAGCTGGCCTCCCTGGCAATGGAAAATCCACGCCAGCCTGTACTGATACGTTTGGTCGTCATAAGATATCCTCAAAAATTTACAGTTAATTCAATTTGAGCCGTAGTTGTCGAAATAAAATAATAATATTCCCCTTTTTTAAACTGTTCTTCACTAGTGCTGACCTCCCGGACAAAGCCTCCAATTCCCAAGTCATTAATTGAACTTTTCTGCTTATCCAGGACTCTTTCAATATTTGCCACCAAAGTATGATGAGCAGTTAAACCAGGTTGAGGGTTTCTCTGCCGAGTCACTACAATCACCTGAGCCGAAACCGTTTCACGAATTTCATTAGTAGCTCCGGTCTCTTGTTGTTTGCCTTCAACGTTGGGCATCACAGCGATAGCAGGTAGATCAGACGGTGCAAAAAACCGGGCGTCCTTTTCATCCTGAAGAGAAAATCCTCGTTTATGAGTTTCAAGGGTTTTTACATTGACGGAATTGCCCACCCACGAATCATTTTGCAGGGTGGATTTTATAGCATCACCCACGGCTGTATAATTGGTCACAAAATCTCTCCTAAGTAAATTTCCGATTGAGAGCAGACTCAAAAGTCTTGCCAATATCTTCAGCCGCCTCTTCAGTAGCCTCACCCAGAACTCGAAATGCAGGAGTACCAGGGTGATTAATTTTTTTCACAGGATGTTTCGCACCCGGCCAGAACAACAATTTATTGCCTCCAGGCCGAATAATATGAGGGGGACTACCAAACTCAATAATTCCAGCCACGGGCGATTTGCTTTCAAGCTTCGATGTGAAGGAACCATCTCCATCCAAAAAACTAGATTGAATGGAGCGAAAATATTTTCCCTTACCCATATTGGGTTTCCGAGTTGTCGATCGAACTCTATTCCTGGCCAGGCGTTCAGCCCGAAGTATTATTGAGCGAGCTGTATCACGTACTACATTTTTAAAACCCTGAGATAACTGTTGGAAATGAGTTTCTATCTTTTCAAACGAATCAAAACGGAAAAAAATTGCCACCAGAACCTCCAAGTTATATTTTAAAAACTCTATAGGGTTCCCACAGAACCATCACTGCAGGAGGAATGGGTACGCGATTCAATTCCAGAAGTCCCGAGGTAGACTCATCCGATTCATACAATTTTGATTTATTGGTAAATAACAATTTGACCCATTGTAGAATGCCCTGCTTGATAGTTTCCGGGACACTGGATTCATCGCCGAAGCCAGCCACGAACTCAATTTCCAACGCATTCATTCTTCTAATGGCATTGGGCCATGTATGACCATCGTTCAAACCAATGCGCCCGGGAATGGATGCACCATCCATCAAGTAATTACTGGAATCAAAAGTACTGACCGTGTTGGCAGAGTCATAAGATTTGATATGAGTTACCGACTGCAAGGGTGAAAGCGGAAGGGTAAGCGTCACGCCTCCCGGTATAGAATCCAGCCACAAGGTCCAGGTTTGAGTGATTAACAAACGCCGTGTCCAGCTCTCGGCTTTTTGTCGGATAGCCGTCACCAAAGAGTTGATCAATGCATCATCATCGCTATCTGTAATCCGTAAATATTTTTTTGCCTCTGCCAGAGAAACAGGTTCAGAGGCGGGTGGAGTTTTTATTATTAAAGCCATTAATATTTCCAATCATGTTTTTAGTTTCTTTCTGGTTTTTTTATTTTCAGGGGCCTTGCCTCGGTTTTTTACACTCGGGTCAGTGAGCTTACGTGCCCATCGTTGCCGAATAAAAATATGCGCCAATTCATCTGGCACATCCACTGTTTCATCACTGATATAAGTGTTGACGTTGATTCCATCTGGAGAACCTTGCCGGGTTGTGAGCATTTTAATTTTCATAAATAATATCCAAAAAGATTCCCCTCCCCCTCAATAAAGGGGAAAGGGAAAATGATCCATTAATTAACTGGCTCACGATGCGGCATTCCTCTTAACACAAGACCTGCCAGTTGAGCACCCACGGTAGCGCCGGAAACAGTCAACACGGTACGTAGATAACGCTTTACACCTTTATATCCCACACGTTGATTAATATCTGAAGACAAGTCAGACAATGTCCCCTCCTGATCAACCGCGGTCACATCATTCCAATTAGAATTATCATCCGATTCCTCAACCTTCGGAGTATGGGTGCCATCTGTAACCGTCCCTACACTGAAAACAACCGCAGAACCCTCAAATCCTTGAAGGTCAATGCCCAATCCGTTAATGCTTGCGGTGTAATCATCCGGACCAATGGAATTGACCGCATCTATATTGTTTTTAAGATCTTTCATTATTTTCTCCGTAAAATACTTTATTCATAGCCCCCCTGAGTCCCCCTTATCAGGGGGGATTGAAACCAAGCCCAGAAGGTTAAGGCAACGAAATAACTTCTGTTGCCCCAAAATAGTCATTGCCAGTTGCCTCCCTCGCTAGAGGGCAGTTTTTTGAACAGCAAAAGCCTCAAAGTTAGCCACATCACCGCCAGTGCGCTTCGTGGTATAAAACAACACGAAAGGTTTGGAGCTGAATGGATCACGAAGAACTCTCAATCCCATCCGGTCAACAATGGTATAAGCCTGTCTGAAATCCCCAAACGCTACGGACATGGAATTGGCCGCAACCTGTGGCATATCTTCCATACGCTCAATAGGGTGGCCCAGCAAAGTTTGTGGTTCCCCCTCCTGAAATCCAGGTTGCCAAATATATGAACCCGCAGAATCTTTCAGTTTGGAAACTTCTTCAATAGCACTTCGTGACATCAACCAACGAGCATTAGGAATATAAGGACCCTTCAAAGTGTAAAACAGTGCTCGCAATCCATCAGCCGTCAATGAGCTGGCATTGCCAGAGTTCACCTGTTGCACTTCGCCCGGATTCGTAGTGCCCGCAAGATAAGTCAATATACCGCGTGGTTTTCCAATACCATCTCCATTGATAAACGCAGAATTCTCGATGCGTGCCATCTTGTCAGCAATTTTTATCGACAACCAGGATTCCACATCAATACGCGAATCATCCAGCAGAGTCTGTGTTGCTTTCGGCATTGCATAAAGTTCGTGAACAGGAATTCTCCGAACACCAATCTGCGGAGTACTCGTTTCAGTTCGGGCGGCACGTTCCGAAGTCCATCCGCTATCAGCTTCGTTAAGGTCTTCAGGAATTTCAAGAGCATCGGTCGAGATCGTTTCGACGGTGGCAATATTACGCATCGGCGAAGTTTCATAAACTTTTTGAATAGCCTGCTGAGAAATTTCTGAAGTCATCCAGTACCCGCCATCCGGGTCGCTATCGGTGGCCAGAAGTTTGACTTCCTGCGGAGTCAAAAACCCTTCACCCCTTCTGAGATAATGAATCACCGCCTCTTTTCTTTCGTTGGAAAGCGGATCTTCTTTCGAACATTCGTGTCTGCCGAGATTCGGGCGTTCAAGTTTGGTTTCTACCCGCTCAAGCCGTTCTTTAACCTCCGTCAGGTTTTGGATCTCTTTCGCCACACGATCGACCTGTTCCTCTAGAACCGGGTCGGCATAACCTTTTTTCTGTATTTCAATCAGGCGCTGATCGTTTTTTACCTTATGCTCCATAAATGCCTGGTTGAGTTCCTCAACTAGTTGTTTAATCTCTTCCATTTCAATCTCCTTCAATAAAAAAAGACCCACATTCGACCATTTCCAAATATGCTCTATATAATAAGGAACATACTCGTTATAAATTGGCCAAATGAGGGTCTAAAATTAGATATTCTGGTTAATAAGCTCCCTTTACAGAACTCAAAAGTTGGGATAAGGAAAGCCGTAAAGGTTCCCAATCCTCCATCTCGGCTCCTTGTTTCAAACAACTCGAGTGGGCAAGCTCCGGCTCGTTATTTTTGGAAAGGAGTGATTTTAAATTACTGATTGCCAGTTCAGTTTGCCGCTCGTCCAACCCCACGGCATTTTGCAAAAACTGACCTATCAATTGTTCTTTAGCTTTCACGCTGACCACTCCCGCCTGTGGATTCATGGGAAAAGTGACAACGCTGTATTCTCTGAGCTGAATTTCCTTCAACCGCCGAATCCTGGGGCGTTTCCTGTCCGGCTCTTCCTTAATCGTCCGGAATCCTATGGAAAGGCCCGTGCGCCCACCAATACTCTGTGCCATTTTCATGAGACTATGGCGTTCCCTCGCAGTACTGACATTAAGATCGAGTAGTCCACGAACAAACAATCCACGTTCATCTTCATGCGCTTGAACATTCCAGCCAATCTGCCGAGTTGGGTCATGATGATCAAGAATAGGGATACGCCCCTGGCTTTCTATTAAGGTTTTTTTATAAGCCCCCTTTTCCACCACATCTCCACCCAAATCGACAGCCCCAAAAGTCGAAGCATAGCCGGAGAACTCCCCGGCATCGTTCAGCGCATCCAATTTAAAAGGAAACGATTTTATTTCTTTCATGATGATTCACTCCCAGAGTTTGATTGCCCGTTTAATGAAATTGTGTCTCCACCGGAAATATCATCAAACCCAACCATACGGCGTTTTTCGTTTACCGTTAAAAACTCACTTTGATTAACCCTGTTCCATAATGCTTCCTGATCTTCCGACAATGCCTCAATACCGTCTTTGTCATAATCCAAAAACAGGTTCTCGCCGAAAGCCGGTACCAACCAATTATTTAAACCATCACGAAGCCGGTTCAGAAATGGACAAACCACTTCTGTATATAAAGCCTTCCGCGCTTCTTTCCGGTTCTGGTATGTAGCAGGACCCAGCCCCACCAACTCTGGTGGAACATTGAACACTTGCGCTACTTGCAGGCCACTCATTTTCAGACCCTCAATCCAGTCCATATCTTTAGGAGAAATACCCAGTTCTTTCCATTCAAGATCCTGTTCTAAAAGAAGGGGTTCGCGAGCATTACTGACTCCTTGAATCTGTCGGCGCATCTCGGTTTTTAAACGGTCAAACTGATCATCTGTCAAACGTTGTTTGCAGGTCAACGCACCAGAAGGAACTGCCGCATTTTGCAATAGTGATGCATTCCACTTGTCTCCCGAGTTAAGTTTATCAATGGCTAAAGCCGCAACCTGAATTGGAGACAGGCCATACCAGTCATCAAGAGGATTAAATAATTTCAAATGTAAAATTTGATCACGGGAAAACTCAACCATCTGCCCCGATACCGTATACTCATAACCTGCTACATAATGAACAGCATCAGGAATGACCTTCATCCGGTCCGGTCGCAGAACATAAAGTTCTTGTGGCAAGCCACCACCCTTTGGTGAACCCACAGACTCTATATAGGTATTTCCAGATAGATAAAGATGGCAGACCAGCGATTCAAGCAGCTCATATTTTCCCTGAAGCGGATTGGGCCGGGCGATTAAATCAAGTAACGGATGCTGAGACATCTCCCGCCTTTCCCCTCCCGGCAATTGCTGAAACAATACCCAGGGCACGCCAGCACTTGCCGAAGCAATTTCCTTAATGCAGGAAAACACAACACTGTTCTGAGTGAACCCTTCTTTTGCCAAAGAAGCATAATCCGTTTTGCTCGAAACCCCTTGCCCTGCTGGTAACCATAAAGTCATGGCTCGAGTAACCGCGCTTTCTTTTATCTGGATATTTTTAAACCAGTCAATAATTTTCATAATTTATTCATTAATAGTTTTTATTCAAAATCCGGGAGAAATGGTAATAGCCATAAGATATTCCCGGATTGCTGATATCTTTGAATCGATTGATCTCTTCCTGCTGTCTTAAAAGTTTTTGAATAATGGGTTCATTAAAATATTCCTGAGGTGTTGGATCTGAAAAGTGATTAAAATCATTTTCAACTTCAAGTGATGCAGGGATAATTTCCTGATATTCCATAACCATTTAACTTTCTCCATTAAATTTTTCTCAGGCAACTCGCCGGATACGAGGCTGATTTAAACCATTATTTATAAGATTAAAAAGCATCTCCAGAGCATCAGGCCCATCGTCGTGACTGGCTTTAGGAAAATATTTCAGTTGTTCCAAAAATATTGTCTGATTTCTGCGAAACCGAATGAGTCCATTTTTAATATGAGGTTGAAGTTTTGATATTCGCAGGGTTTTGTCATTGATGGGCCGTACTCCTTCAACTGGGGGATACAATTTTCGTTTAGCCCCTTCTTTAATTACAAGGTCCTTAAATAATTGTTGGAACTGCACTTCTTCAATAACAATTCTTTCAAACTGAAATTGACGGTGATAATCGAAAATAGCTTCCATGATGGAATCGGGATGCCGTTTTTGTATATCCGCTTGGATGATATCTATGATGCCATCAGGTTGAAGTGCTCCAATGAGAATGGCTGACGGATCAGCCTTACTGGAAGATGAACCCATTGAAGGATCGATGGAGCAGTAGAACCGCGTTTGCTCTTGAACAGGTATCGGTTCTGGAGCAAAACAAAACCACTCTTCCTGAAACAAACAGTCATCAGGATTAACCGGTTCATTCTGTTTTTCAGAATCAAAATATGCCGGGCCATCAGAAACCTTCATGGCCATCAAATAATAGTAGTTCTCTACTTCCGGCCAGAGAACTCGAGTACCCCACAACATTTCCCTTTGATTCTGAAAGAAATATTTTTCAGCTTTTTCTTCGGCATCTGAAGCATGAGAGGTATAAAGTGCTTCCCATTTTTCCCAAAGTTGAGAAGAAGACCAGCGAAGGACCGCCTTCCATTTTTTCCCCTGCCAACCTGGTCGATTCAACAACCCAGCCAGCAGAGAATCATAGTGAAGAATGGTTCCGATAACGATATAAACCGTGTACCGCCCACCTATTTTCATCACCGCTTTGAAGAACCATTTACGATCTTTCTCGCGTTGTTCCGGGGAATCGATATTCTCATCGTCCTCCAGATCATCGCAAATAACCAAATCGGGTCGACGGTTACCATGCCGGGCTCCTCGCAGTCTTTTACGTTTTCCCCAACATCGAACAGCAACACCATTTTCAGTAATGAATTTCGCGGCTTTCCAAGTACGCCCCGGACCACAGGCTTCCGGAAAATCTTCCATCAATCTTTCGTTCGCTTCCAGTTCAGATTTTATGCCATCAAGAAATTCTTCAGCTTGTTCTGTAGTGTCAGAAATAATAACGATAAATTTTTTTCTGGCACCAGCGATACACCATAGAGGTAAGATAAGAGTGCTTAGAGTCGATTTAGCATTTCCACGTGGAGCAGCTATCGCTTCTTTTCCACCCTTCCCGGATGACTCCGAATTGATGACCTGTAGTTGGTAACGCAAAAACATATCCTCATGCATGGATGAGGGTTTTTCCGTTAAATGATGGGGAAAATATTTCTGAGCAAAATATTTAAACTCACTTATTGCCCGGTTTCTTCGCTTTTCTTTTTGTTTTTGACTGGTTTCACCAAACGGTTTGAGGAGCTCTTTACTGAAGGTTCCTGTTTTATATTTAGGCTCGATACTGTTCTTTCTTCGGGTTGCCACCATATTTGCTTAACTTTTTCCTCAATATCTTCAACGTGGTTTCCCACAAGGTTTGCCGCACTTATCTCCTCATTTTCTGCAAGAAAAAGTGCAACTGTTTTTAAAGCCTCGGAAAGAAACCAGTCAGGGTCAATATTTTCAACTTGAACGCGGATCTTTATCGCTTCTAAAACTTTTCCGACATAGGTACAGTAAACCCGATGGATTTTTAAGTCGTCAGGAAAGTCTTGGATCAAATTCCGTACAATTTCTTTTAGCTCTTCAATCTCCAATAGTAATTCATCCAAGTGATCCAAGTTTACCGATAGGGGTTTAGACATTTTTACTTTCTCCTGCATTCAACGCACCGACAATTTGGTTCACCGATTTTGCAAGTTCGTTTAACTGCTTAAAAATTCTGCCCGTCAAAGCTTCATTTTTTCCTACAGCAACATAAAAGGCTTTCTTATCAACATATTGTTCAAAGAGATATTTTTGATCATCTTGCCTTATCCGTTCAAGGTCGCGTAGTGAACCTTCAATCTCTTCGAGGTTTTCTTTAAAGTCGCAGAACCGACGAAAATTTTCTGCCAGCATCCAACGTATAAGCCAGCTGATAGTTCCAAGTCCCAGCAAAAGTAAGAGAGAAATCCAGGGTGTGAGGGCCCGAAATAGATCAAGGCTCATAATCTTGACCAAATAAAAGTTAACAACACGTTGTCATTAACCCGCATAAGGAAAATTTATATTATTTACGATTTCGGAAACGGTATCTTTCTGGTTCTGCCCAACGCCGACTCGCAAGGTAGTGAGTCCTACAGCTTCGAACAGGTTTATCATCTGATCACCCTTTAAAAAATCGACCAGCGTCAAATCACCTGTGACGAGGTGCATCAGCGAAACCAAGATCATCAAAGCAGAAATAATGTACGTTTTTTTCCCATTCAACCAATTCATACTGAGATATCTCCAATTAACAATTAGTTTTTTGTGATTTCATTTTTTGTTGGAGGGAGGAAAAGGCCGAAATGACCCGGCCTTTTCCCAAGGTGGGCAAAGCCCAGTGCGCAGAAGGCTTGATAGGAAAATTGTAACTAATGGGCTTATTTTAATTTGGAATTCTGAAAACCCATTTTTGCTAAAAATCTTCTTTTAAACAAAAACTCATAATGCCAACCCTCTTAACTATGTAATGAGAGATAAGGTATGGATCTCCTAAACTACTGGAACAATGCAGTTTCGAACTATTAAAAATTAAGTACCGAAAAAAGATTCGTTGATTAAGCCGGTCAGTAAAAAAATCTATTTTGAAAACTTCTGTAAATACTGAGGTTGGAGAACTTTAGTTGGTCCATGAGCTTTTGAGGTTGCTTTTGGGGCTCTTCTTTTATATATTGAACGCCAATTTCCCCCCACAACTCATTACTTGTTTCCAAAACTATGGAAGTTAAAGAAACTCTTTGGAAAAAGTGTTTAGAAAAGATTGAGGAGCAAATACTCCCTGAAAGTTATACCACTTGGTTTTCGCCGACTTATCCAAGGACTTTTGATGATGGTCTAATGACCATCGCCGTTCCAAATCAATTTTATCGAAAATGTCTCATAGAAAATTACCGGGACTTAATTGAAACCACTTTAAAGTCAGTCACCGAAAAACCTGTCCTGGTAGACTTCTGCATAGAATCGGAGTTTTGTGCCCAAACGGAGCAAGATAAAGAGGTTGAAAAAACGCCGGTTATTGAGTCGGTAGAAAGTTCATCTCCTCCCGCTCCATCTTCGCTAAATCCCAGGTACAATTTTTCTAATTTTGTGGTGGGTTCAAGCAATCAGTTTGCCCATGCAGCAGCTATGGCTGTAGCCACACACCCGGCTATCGCCTATAACCCTTTATTTCTATATGGAGCCGTCGGGTTGGGTAAGACTCATCTATTACATGCTGTTGGTAACAAGATTTGTGAGAACAACCCTGGATCCCGAGTCCGTTATATTTCAGCAGAAAGCTTTACCGTAGATCTAATTGAATCGATTAAAAGGGATAAAATGCCATTCTTTCGCAAAAGGTATCGCCCTTTGGATGTTTTGTTGGTCGATGATATTCAGTTCATTGCCGGAAAAGAAAGAACACAGGAAGAATTTTTTTATACTTTCAACACCCTCTACGAATCACACAAGCAACTGGTCATTTCCAGCGATCGGTACCCTAAAGATATTCAGAATATGGAAGAGCGGTTGCGATCTCGCTTTGAGTCTGGGCTGGTAGCTGATATCAACGCACCCGACTTGGAGACCAAGGTTGCTATTCTCTATAAGAAAGCAGACTTTCATAAAAAAGAGATTCCGCAAGATGTTGCTATATTCATAGCCAGCAACATAAAGTCCAATATTCGAGAGTTAGAGGGTTTTTTGCTTCGGGTGATTGCTTTTTCATCTTTCACACATCGAAAGCTTGATTTAGAGTTGACTGAGGAGGTTTTGAAAGACTTTACTCTTGATAAAAACAAGCACTTTACTATCACCAATATCATTAAAGTTGTGGCTGGATATTATGGTCTCAAGGTCTCAGATATAAAATCTAAGAGACGTACTCGCGACATTTCGATACCCCGGCAAATAGCCATGTTTTTATGTCGGGAACACACCAAATCCTCCCTCCCAGAAATCGGTCGCCAGTTTGGAGGCAAAGACCACACAACTGTAATTTTCTCCTATAAAAAGGTTTCCAATTTACTTAAAGAAAACAATGAGTTAAAGACGTCAATTTTGGAAATTATGGACCTGATTGAAAAGGGATAAGTTGTTAAAAACTTGTTAAAAAAACCTGAATAAAACGCGCAAAATAAGGTATAATCAGTAGTGTTAATATTTATCCCACCCTTGTTAGAAAAAAAGCACTTTTGATAACAG
>JAJDBI010000139.1 GCA_029261435.1 Nitrospinaceae bacterium | reverse complement strand
GCCCAGTTCGCGCCCCAGTTCCAAAGCCGTGTCCTTGAATGAATCATCAACCGATTGAATGGATGCACAAAAAACACAGATAGATTCAATATTGTTCATAGTTAACCTGTACAAACCCTTATCTTTATCTTTGAAACCCCCAACAAGTCAATCGTTCAATATTAAAGCTAATTACCCTCATCGGCAGAATACAGGTTTTTGTATTCATTGATCGCATATCGGTCCGTCATACCGGAAACATAGTCACAGATCCGGCGTTCCAAGGAACCCTCTTGTGAATTTTTTTGGACTGGTTCAGGAAGAAGTCCCGGCATTTTTGTGTACGCCTTAAAGATCCCCTCCAGCGTCAACTCGGCTTTAAACTCCATACGTAAAACTTTGCGATGGGAATACATATTTTTGTGGAGAAATTGCTTTAACTCTTTATTTTTCTCGGCAACCTCTTTGCCAAAAGCCGCAATACGAATGGGCGCATGACGCACATCATTCACCGTACTAACCTGATGATGATCAAGGTTATCTAAAGTAGCCTGACGAAAATCACTGATGAGTTCATTGATGATACTTCGAACGACCTGATATTTTTTCAGCTTAAAGTCCAAACCAGTGTATTTTTCATCGAACCTTTTCTCATTCTCTTTCCAGAGGGATACTTTTCTTAACTGATTCAAGTCAAGCAATTCTGAAGTAATCCCGTCATCCAGATCATGAGCATTATAAGCAATGCCATCGGCAAAGTCGGCAACCTGAGCTTCAAGGGAAGGAAAACGAACCGACCCATCAGAAGTGATAGGATTGTCTGCATCTTGAGTATGTTTGCTAATCCCCTCCATAACTTCCCAGGTCAGGTTAAGCCCATCGAACTCCGGGTACCGTTTTTCCAACAGTTTTACAATTCTCAAGCTCTGTTTATTATGCTCAAAACCACCATGCCCTTTCATCAACCGATTCAACACATTTTGCCCTGTGTGTCCGAAAGGAGGATGACCCAAATCGTGAGACAGCGCAACCGCTTCTGCAAGGTCTTCATTTAGTTGTAAGGATTTGCAAATAGAGCGCGTTATTTGTGCAACTTCAAGAGAATGGGTGAGGCGGGTACGGTAATAGTCGCCTTCGTGGTAAACAAAAACCTGGGTTTTATATTCCAGTCTTCTGAATGCAGACGTGTGGATAATGCGATCACGGTCTCTTTGGAACCGGGTTCGGTAGAGGTGCTCCTCTTCCTGATACTGGCGTCCTTTGCTTTCCCCGCTTTTCATGGCGTAGGGAGCCAGCGAGAGAGCTTCAATTTTTTCCAGATCTTGCCGCTTGATCAAAATGCGACCTGAGTTTTAGCGGAGTAACTCCGCTGGTAAATAGCAATATCTCTAATTTGCTCGCCAATCATGGTGGCGGCATTCCCATTTTCCCATCTCATAAGCATCGACGAGAATATCAGGGAGTCAAATCATCAGCAAGCTGGTCCCAATCCGTTTCTTCAATTTCTTCCTGGGTGATGGGACCCATAACCGTAAACTTCTCAACTTCGTCAGGACTCAGAACAAACTCCTGAAAAATAACGTCTTCCTTTAAAACAGACTCCATCATGGCAAGCCTTTCCTGCACTTCCTGGCCCATATCGGCTTTTCCATCTTTGGGGCCACTATCCTGAAGCTGTAATGTCTCAAAAACCTGGTCGAAGTTTTTGATGATGGTGCTTCCCACCCCTCCAAACTCCTTGTTGACCGACCTGAAGTATTCCCGATAGAGGTCATAATGGATAAATCTGTACTGACTGATCTTGTTCGCCTCTAAATAATCTTCAGATGCCAAACGGTATTGGCCTTCCTTGATATAAATCCTGCCTCGGAAAACCCGGGCAAGAAAATGCCTGGGATTTAAACTCAATACCATATTCAAGTTCAATAAAGCTATGGCCTGTTTTTGCTCATTCATGCTGGCAAGAGCCTGATTGAAATGACGGCGCACCTCGGGATCTTTATTTTCAAAGAAACGGAGCATCGGCTCAAACATCGGGAAGATCAATTCCCCGAGCTTAAATTGAGCAAGGCTAATTAAATGACTGATTTTTTTAAACTTCACAAAAACCTCATGCACTAAGAACCCGTTGGGAACGCAACAGCACCCCGGTTTCCACAAAACTGTTATCTAAAGGATAGGCTGATTTTAACCAAAATCCGGGCAAGCGTCAACCTTCAAGAAAATCACACAAAAACAACTACCAAAGGAAAATAAAGGTATAAATAGGATTTAGTTCTAGACAAGTGCTCTAAAACCCTCCTAACGGTATAAAACACCCAGTTTATTCTCATCGGTCTATCTTGTGGAATGCTCCAGAAAAACCGACAGAAAATCGCATAAAAACCCATAATCATTTATTTTTCTTGACGTTACGGGGTTTTTGATATATTTTTTTACTATGCAATGCCCTGATTGTGGTTATATTTCATTTAAGCAGGAAAAGAATTGCGGCAGTTGCGGCTTTAATTTTAAAAAAGCTGCTACCTCACCCGAGTCTCTTTTCCGAAATGATTCTTTTACTATTTTTTCCATCCCAAAGGTTTCCGAAAAAGAACAAGAATCATTAGACACATCCATTCCCCAAACAGAGGAAGGCATTGCAGTTATAGATCCCCCCGAAGGTTCCCAGGAAAACCCGGAACTCGAATCAGGGGAATTCCTTCTAAATTTATCTGATGCCAAGAAGGAGGAACTAGAAACCAATTTAAAATCAGATGCTTCTGAACCTGACACCAGTGGGTTTGTTCCCATAAAGTTTGGCACAGATGCTGACATCAATTTAGAAGAAATGGAAGTCGAGGGTTTGGGATTAGGTCTAGAGCCTCTCGAAGAGGAGACAGCAACGACCCAGGCAACCTCAAAAACTGAGCATGAGGAAACTCTGATTGAAGTTAGCGAGGAACTTGAAGTCGGCAACCTGGATCTGGCCTCGGAAAACCTGGATGACTTAGAATTAAAAATCGATGAATCGGAGATTAGCCCTTCAGAGGAAACAGAAGTTAGCGAGTCGGACTCAGAAAACACAACATTGAATAAAAGTGATCTAGAAGATGCCCCTTTGATCGAAAGCATCGCTCTGGAAGAGACCAAAGAAGGGTTGGAAGTAGTTTCCCTGAACCAAGAACAAGACGTTGTAGAGCCAGCCGCACCTGTATTAGACCTTGGAGATACTGAAATCATATTGGATCTGGATGAAGATCTAGAACCGGAGAGTCCCGAACCCTCCCCAGCCCCGACCCAAATTGACGAATTAGAAATAAAGCTGGAAATTGATGATTCAGATGGGCCTCTCACTATAAACGATGATGATACTCCGGAAATAGAAATCGAAGATTTAGGCCTTGAATTGGAAGATTCGGACTCCCCACCCGACCCTGAAAAACCCTGACCCCAAATAACACCCTCCCTGAACAGAAAAATTGGATTTTGGGACAAAATTCCTTTATAAAGTAAGGTTCATAGTCGAGCATCGATCGGGGTAATCACGGGTTTATTTCTTCAAAAACCCTGGAATTCATAAAAATATCCCAACCTTCAATTTCCCCTAGATTGGATATAAAAGGCTCTATGTCTCTTTGAGACATAAGGGAAAATTTATTTTAATTATGCAGGTTAAATAGGCCATTGAGAGTTTTGTCTCTCATGTCCAAAGCAGGAGATATGTTGTAATGTCCAGAAAATATAATTTCAGTGCAGGCCCATCGATGTTACCAGAAGCCGTGTTAAAGCAGGCGCAAGAAGAATTGCCGGATTGGCATGGTTCTGGGGCTTCGATCATGGAGATGAGTCACAGAGGCAAGGAATTTGTATCTGTTTACGAGGAGGCGGAAAAGGATGTCCGT
>JAJDBI010000138.1 GCA_029261435.1 Nitrospinaceae bacterium | reverse complement strand
ATAGCGACCGCTTCTCCAAAAACTTTGTGGTTTGTAGGTTTCCCCCGTCGCAGGTCATCGTTGTCCAAAGCAGGGAGATCGTCGTGTATCAGGGTATATGTATGTATCAATTCTGCGGCCACCGCAAATGGCAGAACCGCTTTCCGGTCTCCCCCTACCGCTTCTGAGGCGGCTAACACTAAAACGGGACGTAACCTCTTTCCCCCGGCGAGAAGACTGTAGTGCATCGCTTTATGGATGACTTCAGGATAGGCCGTCTCCTCCGGCATAAGATCCAGTATCCCTTCATCGATCAACTTTTTACCTTCGGAAAGGTACTGAGATGCAGACAAACCGTTCAATAAATCAAGCTAATGATAATTGTTATCGAGGGTAAAACTTAACCACCTACCGCTCAAAATCTTAACACATAATCCCAAACAGTCAACTTTATTGTTACCCACCTTATCACGGGGGAAATCCTTAATTTATAAGTTCTTGCCGTTAATTCGGCCCCCATAATTCAGCAGAAAACAGGTGGCAGGTCATCTCAATTTTATTTTAATTCACAGATACTAATTCGACTAGTCAGGCTCGTTTTTCATTTATATGCCAAAGTTGACAAATGCTTGTATTTCTCAGAGTGTTGCCTTATCATGATTAATCAATATCTTTAAACAAATCAGGTTGTTGAGTTTATCTTGAGGCCAAGGAGAATCCAATTATTCCGCTTAGGCCAACTTTTCACCTTTCTCAATAGGACCTTAAAGAATGCATAGTCTTACTGTTACCTGGGTGGGTTACCTGTCTCTTATTTGTTTTTGTCTGGCCTATACCCTGGTCATTTTCGAAGAACAGATCCATATGCGGAAATCCAAACCGGTCATCCTGATCGGTTGTTTCATGTGGGCTCTTATAGGCATCTATGAAGCTCAACATGGAGGCGGGCACGCTCATGATCATGTTAAAGAGCTAATCGCTGAAATAGGTGAACTGTTTTTCTTTCTTCTGGTAGCAATGACCTACATCAATACCCTTGATGAAAGGAATGTTTTTAAAGTATTAAGGTCCTGGTTACTTAAAAAGGGACTCGGTTTTAAAAAACTATTCTGGGCAACAGGGGCAATCACTTTCATGCTCTCACCCATTGCCGACAACTTGACCAGCGCTCTGTTAATGTCCACCGTAGCGCTGGCAGTCAGTAATGGTAACGGAAAATTCATTGTCCCCGCATTCGTCAACATTGTGGTTGCGGCCAACGCAGGTGGTGCCTGGAGTCCTTTCGGAGATATCACAACTTTAATGGTCTGGACTTCAGGGAAAGTTCAAACTATGGAATTTTCCTATCTGTTACTACCTTCCGTCGTCAATTGGATCATCCCGGCAAGCATCATGTATTTCTGGGTTCCGGATGAAACCCCCGAAGCAGGAAATGAAGAGGTGGAGTTCAAACCCGGAGCAAAGGTCATCATCGGACTCGGCATATTCACCGTTGCCACCGCAGTGTCGTTCCATCAATTCCTCCATCTACCTCCTTTTCTGGGTATGATGTTTGGGCTCGGACTATTGATGATGAAAGGTTTCTATTTAAAACGCTGGGGAGAAACAAAGCATCTTAAAAAAATGGGCCTCACCGAAGACAGAAGAACTCGCCCACGTTTTGACATTTTCACAAAAGTAGAAGGAGTGGAGTTTGACACCCTGCTTTTCTTTTTCGGTGTTCTCACCGCAGTAGGTGCGTTGCAATATATTGGCTATCTGGCTCTGATCAGTGAAAGCATGTATGGCAACCTGGGGCCCACAACTTCCAATATAATTGTGGGTATTCTGTCCGCCATTGTTGACAACATTCCTGTCATGTACGCGGTTCTCAAGATGAGCCCGGAAATGGGTCTCGATCAATGGTTATTGATAACACTAACTGCCGGGGTTGGGGGCAGTCTTCTCTCCGTAGGTTCTGCCGCAGGTGTTGCAGTAATGGGAGTTGAGCGAAAAAATTACAACTTTATGTCGCATTTAAAGTGGGCTCCCGTCATCGCATTGGGTTATGTGGCCAGCATTGCCACATGGTATTTCGTAACACCGCACTAACTATTTTCAGGTGGAGCAAGGCTCTTTGCTCCGCCTGATTTTCAACTTGCTAAAAACACCTGTATTCGTTTAAAGGCCAACCCCTTTTCCCACAACAACTCGCCCCAGTGTGAAGACATAAACCTTCCCCGCACCATTTTTCTTTAACGTCTTTGCGGCCTCGTTCACCGTTGCTCCAGTTGTGAACACATCATCGATTAGTAAAATATTTTTTCCGGAAACCAGTTCAGGACGGTTGACTTCAAAAGCACCTTTAATATTACGAGCTCTTTCTGTGCGAGTCATGGTAGCCTGGGGCTCGGTCGCCTTGACCCTTCGCAACATGCCCCCTTCAAGAGGTAACTTTAAGGTTTTCGCAACTTGACGAGCGATCAGAAAAGCCTGATCAAACCCACGCTCCTTCATCTTGTTAAAATGCAATGGCACAGGAGCAACGGTAAACCCCTGGCAATATCCGGAGTCCTCTTCAAAATATTTTTCCAGCAGATAGTCCATTTCCAGGAGCACCCCCATCTGCCTGCGGTATTTAAAGTGGTGAATCGTTGTTCGCAAAACCGTGTCATAAAAACCCAGACTCCTCGCCTGATCAAATTGATAAGGGTTTTTCCGGCAAACCCCACACACAAACTCTTCATGCGGATAAGCGTAAGACAAGTCTGCCGGCACCCCGCACTGAAAACAAAACGGCTGCCGAATAAACCCTATATCGGCTTTACAGTCAGCGCAGAGGAAATGTTTGCCCACCTGAATTTCACCATCACAGGCAATACAGTTTTGCGGAAATACAAAGTCCAGGATCCTTCGAAACCCACGCAAAACACTACTGACAATTTTTCCTGGTCTTGTCTGCATAATTTCTCACCATGAACCCAGGCAATCTCTCCAGACCTATCAAGCTGAAAAAACAAGGCTTTGAATACCAAGGTTTTTATATTTTTCTGGAATTTTTTATGCTAAAGTTTCTTCTCTCAATTAATCTCATATAAAAACTCTGATGAACAAGAGCATCATCCAGCTTACGGAAAAACACGTTGCCGGGACTTACGGACGTTACCCCATTGCCCTGGTAAAGGGAAAAGGTTCCAAGGTCTGGGACAAGTCAGGAAAACAGTATATTGACTTTGTCAGCGGTCTGGCTGTTGACAACCTTGGGCATTGTCACCCATCGGTAGTTTCAGCCATTAAAAAGCAGGCTGAAAAGCTGATCCACGTTTCCAATTTATATCATATCGAACCACAATCTCAATTGGCAGAGAAACTAACGTCTTTGAGCTTTGCCGACAAGGTATTTTTCTGCAATAGCGGAACAGAAGCCAATGAATCGGCAATCAAACTTGCTCGCAGGTATTTTTTTGATCAAGGTCAATCCGGGCGAACTGAAATAATCACCATGCATAACTCATTTCATGGTCGCACCATGGGTTCTCTCTCGGCCACGGCGCAAACAAAATTTCATACTGGATTCAAACCGCTTCTTCCAGGCTTCAAATATATTCCCTTTAACGATTTACCATCAGCACGGAAGGCAATAACCAAAAAAACCTGCGCCATTCTGGTCGAGCCTCTGCAGGGAGAAGGTGGTGTGAACATCCCCGATCCTTCTTACCTGAAAGGATTGAAAAAACTCTGTCAGGAGCATGGCATTCTCCTGATTTTTGATGAGGTTCAAACGGGTTTCGGGCGCACGGGAAAACTATTCGCCTATGAGCTCTATAAGACCAAACCAGATATTATGACTCTGGCTAAAGCCTTGGGAGGCGGTGTTGCTATAGGAGCATTGGCAGGCACCAACCGGGTCATGAAATCTTTTGTCCCAGGAACTCATGCAGCAACTTTTGGGGGTAATCCTCTTGCCTGTGCTGCTGCCCTGGCCTCATTAAAAGTGATTACCGGAAAAAAGTTTTTAGAAAAGGCCAATACGACTGGGACCTATTTCCTACAACGCTTAAAAGAAATAGCCAAGGGTAACCCCGTCGTCAAGCAAGTTCGCGGTAAGGGAATGTTTCTTGCCCTGGAGTTGAATAAACCCGGTAGCAACTTAGTCATAGACTGTATGAAGCAAGGGTTTTTGATCAACTGTATCCAGCTAAACGTATTGCGATTTCTCCCCCCTCTCAATATTTCTCGAAAAGAAATCGACAGTCTGATCCCTGTACTATCTGACAGCCTCACTAAACTGAGTGCAAAATAACCAACTTTTGAGATTTAAAGAATCATGAAAATGAAAAAAGACCTGTTAGCCATCAGCGACCTTAGCTCGCAAGAAATTCTCGACTTACTTGAAAAGTCTGCCGACCTGAAGGACAAACGCCAAAAAGGAATCGAACACTTACCTTTAAAAGGCCAAACCCTGGGGATGATATTCAACAAACATTCAACCCGGACACGCATATCTTTTGAAGTTGGCATGTTTGAACTCGGCGGCCACGCTCTATTTTTGACTGGCGACCAGCTTCAACTGAACCGTGGAGAAACTATCCGAGATTCTGCCCAGGTGCTCTCCCGTTACCTGAATGCTATTTTGATAAGGACCTACGATCACGATGAAGTCATCGCTCTCGCAGAGCATGCCTCCATACCCGTGATCAACGGACTAACAGATTTAAATCACCCCGTACAGATCCTTGCGGATATTTTCACCATCAAGGAAAAGCTGGGTCGCATAGAAGGAGTGAAGGTGGCCTATGTCGGTGATGGAAATAATGTCGCGTATTCCTGGATGATGGGGGCATCACTGATGGGC
>JAJDBI010000137.1 GCA_029261435.1 Nitrospinaceae bacterium | reverse complement strand
AATATCCACCATGTGTTTGCGGATGCTGCCACGCTGATACACAATTTCGATTCTGCGGTTGGAGGCTCTCCCTTGCCGACTGTCATTGGGGACTTTTGGACGGTATTGCGCAAAAGCTTCGATAGATAATTGAGTGGGGTTGAAACCCGCCTTAACCAGCTTTCTAGCCACTTCTGCAGCGCGGGAAGCAGATAACTCCCAGTTGGAAGGAAACCGTTCTGTCCTTATAGGTGCGTTGTCGGTATGACCTTCAATTTTCACCTGATAACTGAACTGTTGCAGAATATCGAAGACCTGCTTGATAATCTCATCTCCGGTATATGTCATCCTGGACTTGCCGGGAGGGAACATTACCGTATCGGAAAGGGTTATGATTGCGCCTCTCTCATCGGAGGATACTTCCACTTTTCCCGCTAGTTTATTTTTGAAAACAAATTCTTCGACCTCTGAGGCGATTTCTTCCACCTCTTTGGCCACCATGGCACCTACTTCATCGACAGCATGAACTGTGGTTTCGTCAAGGACCTGTTCCTTGATAACGTCCAGCCCTTCCCGAATTCCTGCTTCAGGAATATCTTCCTGGCCCAAGGCATCGCGCAAAGAAGATTTGATCTGCCGCCATTTTTCATCCTCGATAGACCCCATGGCAAAAAGCAGAATAAAAAACACCATTAGAAGCGTTACTAGATCTGCAAAGGTCATGACCCAGGCGGGGGATCCTTCGGGACACTCGTGCTCCTCCTCGTCTTCCTCTTCCTCAGGAGCTTTTTTCTTCTCTTTTTTAGGGTCTTTTTTCTCGGCCATGGCTAGTTATTTTTTTCCCTTATCTTTCTTACCTTTGTCATCCCCTTTCTTATCTTTTTTGCCATGATAGGTATCCAGGTAGTTCTCCAGAACATCCTGCATAAACCTGGGGTTGACACCTTTTCGAATATAACTGATTCCTTCCAGAACCAGCTGCATCTCCAGCGATTCGGTGGCACTACGCCGTTTAAGCTTTACTGTCATCGGGATAAAAACCAGGTTGGCCACAACCGCACCATAAAAAGTTGTAATGAGTGCGATAGCCATTTTGGGGCCAACGGAACTAACATCGGAGAGATCCGACAGCATCTGAATCAATCCGATCAGGGTTCCAACCATGCCGAAAGCAGGAGCAAAGGCTCCCATCTGGTTAAAAATCTCCCAACCATCCTTGTGTGCATTCTGAAGCTGTTTGACTTCTCTTTTCAGCAAGGCATTTACAGTGGCTTCATCCTTACCGTCAACCGTCAGTTCCAATCCTTTTTTCAAAAACTCATTATCAATTTCCTTGAGCTTCGACTCGATCGCCAGCACGCCGCCTTTACGGGCCACATTACATACGTTGACCATGGTTTCAATCAATTCATACTGATCCGATTTTCGGACCATGAAAACTCTTATAAACAACCCCATCACCTTCATCACTTCGTTGATGGGAAAAGCAATAAGAGTAGCGGCAAGAGTTCCCCCAAGAACAATCATGGCAGAGGGAATATTAATAAACAGGTCCAAGCCGCTGTTCATTAATATCGAGGCCAAAACCAGCCCCACGCCTGCGACTACACCAACTAGAGAAGCTAAATCCATATTTTATGACGGTTGCTTTACTTTAATATTTTTAGAAATTGGATCTACATTGTGGAATTTTAAAATTTTATCCAGTGTTTCTTTATCCAGAACCGTACCTTTTCTTAATAGATTGATTCCCGATTCAGAAAAAATATCAGAAGCCAACTCCATACCTTCCGATAACGCAAAAACAGAGCACTCCATGGTAGGCACTTCTTTGACATCGCCCAGGCTATCGACATATTCGGTAAGAGCTCCCAGAACGGCTTCATCAAAAATGACTCCTGACTTCTCTTCCATCTTGGATAAAATCTCTGCCCCGGATTTTTCAGGGGACGCCATTTTGATATGATCAAAATAACTGGCGGCACACACAATTCGAGAACCAATAGGAATGCGATCGCCATACATACCATCTGGTGACCCCGAGCCATCCACGTTTTCCAGGAGGTGTCGAATGATTTCTGCAATCAGCTCGAATCCGGGAAATTCCTTCAATAGCATTTCCCCAACCAGCGGATGATTCGTGGTCGACTTGGATTTTGCACCATCCCTTTCTCCATCAGTAAGGGCTTCTTGTCTTTTTTTCTCCGTCGGTAGAGCAACGATTCCCAATTCGTGCAGACGGGCAGCAGACTTCACATTTCTGATCTGATAATCTGTCAAACCCATTTTTCCTGCTATAAATATCGCTGCCTGCGCTACTCGTTCAGAGTGGCCTCGGTGTTCTGTCTGATGCAATTCAATAATGGTTGCCAATAGACCTTCTGTGGACTCAAATCGATTAGCAAGTTCCTCCACCATGGAAGATATTTGCTGGTTCTTGCTCTCCAACTGTTCGTTGAGCTCGGTCATTTCCTTAAGGCTTACGCCCAGGCGTCTTTTATCGTTCCTGAGTTCTTCATTAAGAGAGGCTAGCTTATGGTGGAATTGCTTCAGTTGCCCTAAAGACGCCTCTAACTGCTTGTTCTTCTCAAAGACGGCGTCATTGAGGTGAGCCACCCGCATGACAAAGTTCACCACAAATAGCAATTCACCTTTTTTCAGGGGCTTGGATAAATAGGCATCCGCCCCTGTTTCACTGGCCTTGATGGCATTATCCTGCTCGGCATCGTAGGCAGACATCAAAATCACGGCAGAACGAAGCTTAAGCTCCCGCACACGTTGACAAACCTCAAACCCGTTCATTCCCGGCATATGAATATCGCAAAGAATAATATCCGGCTTGATTTCACGCATCATCTGAAGCCCTTCTTCACCCGTTCCGGCTTGAAACACTTCAAGAGTCTCCGAACCAAAAGACTTAGTCAGAATCTGCTTGACGATCAACTGAAGCGTTCGATCATCATCAATACTTAAAAATCGTTTTGCATTTTTGTTTGTGACCAAGTTCCCAAACCCCCCATACCTGCAGGAAAATGAAATAGAGAAGACTTCTAAAGTATTTAAGAAGCTTCCCTCGAATGAAATTATACCGGTAAAATCAAAAGCCTTTTGGAGATTTTTTCGCCCAAAAATTCACAAATCGAAAAAATTCACCTCAATTCAATGAAACCTGGCTCTTTATCAAAGTTTTTCACAGACTCAAACCGGACCCTTCCTTAGAAGAGGTATACTTGTATTTAGCTATAACCTTATAATAGATTTTAAGTGCCTATTATCAAGCAAAACCTGATCAAATTCAACTCGTTATAGTCTTTCAAGTATTATTTCTACCTTATCGTCCAAATAAGGATTTCTTTACTGTTTTTATCATTTTTCAAGGAAATAAAGGGCTTTAATCGTCGTCCTCATCATCAATCTCAATTTCGGTAAACCGAGGGGCCTCGACACACCGCAGTCCCACCGCCAAATGCCGCTCTGCAGGATCAAAAGAGTTTCTGAAAATGCATTTGGCATGCACCAGATAATTCATCCATGACCCACCCCGCACAATCCTCTGAGTGGTATGCCTGGAAGCATTTTTCTGCATGCACCATTCCCAGACATTGCCCGCCATATCGTAACACCCATAAGGAGACATGCCCGGCTCCAGGTCCGTAACTGAATTAGTCTTGCAAGCCATGAAGTCACAGGTGTTGGCAAAACCTTTTTCATAACCCATGGGGTCACCCCAGGGATAAATCCGCCCATCCGTTCCCCGGGCCGCTTTTTCCCATTCCTGCTCAGTGGGCAATCGCAATCCCATCCACAGAGCAAAAATAGTCGCCGCATAATAATTGATGCCTATAACAGGTTGGTCACTATCAAGAGAGTATCGGGGGAAACGGTTTCGGTGTTGCGGATCAAACTGCTGGTATAAAGCGTTGGTTACCGGGAATTTCATAATAGAATATTCTTTCAGCAGAACCCTATCCTCTTCATCTTCCTCTTCCTGATAAATGAATTTTCCTTCCGGGATCGTGACCCGCTCTGAAAACTTTTTAAAGATCGCTTTATTTACCTGCCCCCGGTCATTAACTTCATCAAAAAACTCCTTAAATTCTTCGAGTTTTTTCAGAGGTTCAAAGTCAAACGTATCCAGAAGCTGGTGAAAGTTCATGCCATGCTTCGCTAGAATCAATTCAACCACGCTGAACAAAATTCGACTGTCACGATGCTCTCGTTTCATTAAACGAAGCAATAGGTCCTGTAAATATTCAGTTTCGTTGCACCTAATAACTTCTTCGACACGCACTTGCCGACATTGAGCAAATTGAGGAAAGGTTTCTTTACATTGATATTTCAACAACTGCCTTATCAAAAGGTCTTGTTCCTTCGGTAGGTCACCCACTTCAGCCAGCGAATTACCCGCCAGCATCACCGCACCTTCTGCAATTAAAATATCGAACAACTCTTTTCCGTTAACCCCACCAGCCAGAATCTTAATAGCTTCATGCCATTTCTCATTGCCACAGTTTTTCAGGACTATTTCTTTCCAGCCATCGTTTTTCTGTATATACCGGCTTGCAAAATACTCCTGAAATGACGGGTGGCGAAACTGCCAACGGCGTATCGTAGGTTGCAAAATATCGTTCCACCAGGGAGCAAAATTCCCCTCCCGCAACAGAGTATCCTTTCCTTCCAAAATCGTTTTTTCGTAGCCCGGTTCCACTTCACGAAAACGTTGTTGCTGGTCTTCGGTCATCAACTGATAAGAAACTTCAGCAAGCTGGTCGAGACAGTTTTCCACCCAAGTATCATCCGCAGAAGGATTAGCCGATTTCAGTTTCAATCGAAACCAGGTGGAATAGATCTCCATCCTGTTATTTAATCCATCAAGGAGTTCATTTTCAGAAAGCTCTCGAAGCACTCGCAATAAAAGCGGAACATCTAAAAGTTCAGGGGTGAAAAGTGCCAGGTCTTTAATCTTTTTATTCTTAGAAGCGTCGCCCAGGTAAGTATTAATATCCTTCGGGTCAATTTTCTGGAAAGCCATTTGAAAGGCAGTGCCCTCGCCACGCTTAACAACTGCGTCGGTGGATAAAGAACCAAAATTAAAACCACAGCTGGCAAGCAAAACAAAATTACTGCGGAAGGCATTATCTTCCAGAAATGATTCCATAAAAAACTGGAAACGGTCCTGAGGATGGAGTTGATCGAATCCGTCTAGCAGAAACTGACACTTGCTGTAATTAAATATAGCGTTAACCGTATTCCCAAGAAGTCCTTCATCCAAACTCAACTCCGGGTCCTCCACCTGTTCAAGCAGAACCACATCGATGATTTCACGATTCACGGCTTCACGAAACAAATCAAACCTGCCACCTTCCGGTAAATTTCCAAAATGAAAATAAACAGGAAGGCAATAGACCCCATGCGCTGGTTTTTGAAGAAGAGTTTCCAGATAGTGCTTCAGGAAAGTGGTTTTGCCCATTCCCGAATCAGCATCCAACATGATCTTCAGCCGGTTGACATCCAACAAATCTTCATTGATGATTCGTGGAGCGGGGAACACTTGCTCTAGCAGACTTTGTCTATGCATGATCGGGTTGACATCAAGCAAAACCAGCGGAATAAGCGTTTTACTTCTTCTGCCCTTAGCCAGTGCCTCATCAAGCCAAAGGGAAACCCTCTTCAACTGATGCTTCCTGTAAATTTCTACAACCCATTCAATGGATTCTTCCGGTCGTTCCCGTGCAACGGGAACTTCTTCCCCGTCAAATCCGGGAACCAGCCCTTCAGCTTCACTCATGAATAGTCACCTTACAACCATGCTTTAATCAGTCAGTTTATTATTGAAGTTTGTTGCCATTATTTGAGTACAGCGTTACGCTGGCTCGATGAAGGCAAACCTGCTATTATCATAGGATATTGTTTTTATACTATCATATTGCCCGCCAAAGCCCCCACCGATGATCCCGTTAAAAGACGAAAACCCCACAAAAAACTTCCCCGTCCTGACGCTTCTTTTTCTTGCACTAAACGTTATTGTGTTTATTTACGGGGTCAACCTGCCCGTCCACCCCAGCATACTTTATAAAGACTATGCTCTCATTCCCTACCAACTTGTTCACCATCCAGTCACTGCATACCCTACCCTTTACACCTCCATGTTTCTACATGCGGGAATTGGGCATCTGGGAGGGAACATGCTTTACCTCTGGATTTTTGGTAATAATATTGAGGATGTTCTAGGAAGGTTTCGCTTTATCCTGTTTTACTTTGTTTGTGGGACTATCGCCGCACTGGGGCATATCGCTACAGATATGAACTCACAAATTCCCATGGTCGGGGCCAGTGGTGCGATCTCGGGAATACTGGGTGCCTACCTGATATTGTTTCCGTTCGCCCGAATTAAAACCTTTGTTTTTCTCGGAATATACTGGACCATCGCACGGGTTCCAGCTATCGCTTTACTGCTCATATGGATTGGTCTGCAAATCTTGAACAGTGTGGCAACAGGAGCTGGAGGTACAGCATGGTTCGCACATATCGGAGGGTTCGTTGCCGGGGTCCTTCTCATTCTACCCTTCAAGCATATTCGCTAGTTTCTAGCGGCCAAACATCGATATCAGCAACACCGCCACAAGTGCCAGAAAAAAAACCCATATACCGAGAAACCACTTTGGACTCAGGCTCGGGTAATCAGGTTGAAGCGACTTCTGGCAATGCGGACAAGTTGAAATTAGCGAATCAACTTCTTTTTTACAATAAGGACAATTCTCCATATTTTCCTTAGTTCTCCAACTTCCCCTGGAGCCTTAATCGCACCAGATTAAGAGCGGCCTGCGCCGATCGTTCTTTATTTTTAATCCGGTCATGCGTGAAAATAAATTTTCGGCAATATGTTCCAGACCGGTCATGCACAGCAATATAGGTCAAGCCAACAGGTTTGAGGTCACTGCCTCCTGAAGGTCCGGCAATTCCGGTTACAGAGACACCTATGTCGGCCCCGGTCACCCGGCAAACACCTTCGGCCATCGCCTGAGCTACAGGATCACTCACCGCACCAAACTCTTCGATCAACTTTGGTTCTACTTGCAGTCGATTTATTTTTGCTTCGTTACTGTAAACAACAAATCCCTCCTTGAAATAATCAGAACTGCCCGGCACCTGTGTCAGGCGATGCCCAATCAACCCTCCAGTGCAAGACTCAGCCGTAGCCAGAGTCAACGACTTCTCCTTCAACAAAGCACCGACCTTCTCTTCAATCTCATCTTCATCTTTCCCATAAATATAACTGGATAACTGTTGAATCAGGAAACTTTCCACTTCATCCAGGCGAGAGTCCCCTTCCTGCCTGGAATCGGCCAAAACTGAGATGCGAATCCGAACACCCAGATGCGAGGGTAAGGAAGCTATCGCTGCTTTTTCTTGTAGTGCCTCCAATGGCCCCACCTTGGCCCATAAGTCGGCTTCAGAAAGTCCTGTGGTTTTGATCAATCGGTGCAGGAAGGTTTTATTGCCTTGTGCAGCCATTTCTGGAGCAACAAACTTTTCAAACAAATGTTGCATCTCCAGAGGAACACCAGGAAGAGAAAATAAAATACTGTCTCCCTTTCGCAATTTAAACCCAGGAGCAGTTCCTTTTTCGTTATAAAGGATTTCTGCTTTCTCAGGAACTTCATACTGACTTCTCACGCTCAAGGGAACTTCTCTTCCTCTAGCCTGAAACCTTTCCTCCAGCATGTCGGCCACTTTAGAATCTTTTCTCAAGCCACACTCGAATATTTTGAGTAAAACAGATTTGGTGATGTCATCATGCGTTGATCCAAGTCCACCGGTCAAGACAACCCAGTCCGAGCGTTCAAGAGCAAGTTTTATACAATCCTCAATAATCGAAGTGGAATCTCCCACAGTGGTTATGCGGGAGACCTCTATACCCAGTTCGTGAATCTTCTCACCCAAGTATTGCGAGTTTCGATCCAGAATCAGGCCGCTGGTCACCTCATCCCCAATCACCACCAGTTCCGCACAAGGAGCTTTAGAGTCACCAAAGATCATGAAACCTCTTTTGAAAGAGAAGAAAAGAGCATTCTACCTTCCATAGTGTTCAAGTACGAGAAAAATGGAGACTTAATCAGAAAAGTCCCCATATTCAATCTATTTGAGGGCATTAGTCCACATTAGAATACTTATTCTTCAAGAACCATTTTCAAAATTTATGGAATATTTTCCGGCAACTAAAGACCTTATTATCAGTAACAAAATTTTAAGTTCCTGAATATATAGAATTTCCCGATAGTAAACAATGGTGGTCAGACTATTCTAAAAGTGGACTTTAAAAGAAAATTAATTCTTTCTGAAAGAACTCTAAATTTGAAAATTTTATTCACTTTATTATTTTCCTTACTTTTCATCGGCGAGGCTTTTGCCATAAAATCCTATAAGGGATATAGCAAGTTACCCGAACCTCGGGCAACGTCTATAGGCGAATCCATTTATAGGGAATCGGACTGTTCCATGTGCCACGGTGAGCTGGGCGATGGTGAAGGATTTCTTGCTGCAGGACTGCAACCCAAGCCCAGGGACTTCACCGATTTTATGCAAATGAATACTGTGCCTGATATGGCCATTATCAATGCTATTCGTGATGGACTTCCGGGAACCTCCATGCCCGCTCATCCTGATTTCAATGATGAACAGATTGAAGAACTTATTCTCTACCTGCGATCACTGCTGGCAGAAACCTATCTCACTCTGAATGTGTGTTTATCTAAATCGCATGTGGTGGATACAGGTGACTCGGGACTTGATCTCGATGATTTCAGAATAATTATAGACAACCCGGAATTGATCGACGTTGAGAGGGATGGAAAGTTACTTAACATATCCACCAAGCTTAAGATGGACACGATCAAAGCTTTAATGAAAAAGAGAGTCACTCGAACCCATATCAAGCTGGTGGAAAAAGATAATATGGTATCCATCATATCCGTAAGAGTTCACCGGTGCCTTCGTTAATATTGGCAACTTGATTGAGGACAGGCCTACATGTATACAAATTTTAAAACAGTTTTTCTGGTTTTACCTCTAGCCTTGATAGTCAGTTCATCAATCGCTTTTGCCAAGAAGCCACAATACACTGAAATTGAGGTCGGTAACGGCGGATCTATAAGTGGGACCATCAAGTTCGAAGGACAGGCACCTCCCCCAGTCAGCGTCAACTTAAACGAAGAGAAAAACTCAGAGTTCTGCCTCGAAAATGCCAACCCCAACAAGCATGGTGAGCTCCTTATTCATCATGTAGAAGTGAAAGACAAAAAACTCAAGGACGCAGTGATTTTCATCCAAAATATAACTAAGGGAAAACCCTGGGACGATAAAACCCTGGAAATCAATTTTAAAAATTGTCAGGCTTTTCCAAAAGTCGATATCGTCAGAAAAACTCCAAGAATATTAACCAACAACCTTGTTACAATTGAAAACCATGATTCAGGAGTCCTGCACAACCCAAAGGGTTATTCAATTGGTGAAAAAACACGTAAGATTTTTTTCAAAAAATGGCTTCTCAACAAAGGAGCAAAGGTGGATGTCACCAAATCCATGAGACATCTGAAAAAGGAACGAGATTCCCATTTTTATATAGAATGTGAACAACATCTCTGGATGTCGGTGAGCACTAAAGTAGTTTGGAATCCCTACCATGATATCAGCAAGAACGATGGTTCCTTTAAAATTGATCAAATTCCTGCCGGCCATTATAAAGTTGTTGTGTGGCACCCTTATGTTGGCGAAACAACAACAGAGGTTGAAATTTCTTCAGGTAAGAATACCCCGCTAGAGTTAACGTTGCCGTAACAATATTTCTTTGTACCTCAATTCTTAAAAGGTGCCGATGACGGGAAAAAAAGATCTTACAAGGAGGAATTTTTTTTCCTATGTCTTCATGGGTTCAAGCTTGCTTGCCGGACTGAGCTTACTCACCTACTACATGATGCAATATCTTTTTCCTTCTGCGAACAAGAAACCAACCCGAAAAGTTTATATCACAACGACAGACAAAATTGCCTCTGGCAAAAGCTTCAAGTTCAAGGATTTAAAAGGAGGAAACATTACCGTCACCAATACCGGCAAAGAGTTCATTGCCCTTTCCACAAAATGCACTCACCTGGGTTGTCAGGTATTTTGGAAAAAGGATGCAAAGGTGTTCTATTGTCCTTGCCATGAAGGTTATTTCAGTCCCAAGGGTGAAGTGATGAAAGGACCACCACCAAAACCCCTGGACTCTTACAAGGTGGAGGTGATTGACAAAGCCATCTACATCCATATCGATGAGGTGTTTCGTGACCGCGCCTAAATTAGATCTTTTGCTGACGTGGGTCAAAGAGCGTATTCCTGTCGATCTCCATGAATTAAAAAGCCTCACCAATGAACCTGTCCCCAATCATCTGAAACACTGGTGGTTTGCACTAGGAGGAACTCCGGCAATCTTATTTGGCATCCAGATTGTGACGGGAATATTTCTATTATTTTATTATGTTCCCACTCCTTCAGATGCTTACGACAGTGTATCCAGGATCACCTTCGATATAAGATTCGGTTGGTTTATAAGAAGCGTTCATAAATGGGCTTCCGAACTAATGATCATAACGATGATACTTCACATGACCCGAGTCTATTTCACCGGTGCTTATCGAAAACCTCGAGAAATAAACTGGATGATCGGGGTCATTATGTTTTTTGTGACACTGGGGCTTGGGTTCACTGGGTATTCGCTCGTGTATGACCAGCTTTCCTACTGGGCAGCTATGGTGGGTACTGAAATCGCCGAAAGCACACCTTTAATCGGTACTCTGGCTGCAGACTTTATCCGAGGAGGTACAGAGATAGGCCCTGACACACTGACCAGACTCTATATTTTTCACATTGTGATTTTTCCTGGGGCATTGGCAGGCCTGGTGGTATTACATATCATTTTTGTTCGCCTGCAAGGGGTCACAGAATATGAGTTTGATGAGGAAAAAAAGCTTGAGCATAAAACTTTTCCCCTTTTCCCTGACCATGTTCTGACTGAACTTATAATTGCTGTACTAATTTTATATATCCTCAGCATATTGGCAATCATTGTACCAGCAGGGTTGGGTGAAAGAGCTGACCCGCTTGTCACTCCCGAACATATAAAGCCAGAGTGGTATTTCTACGCTTCTTTCAAATGGTTGAAACTGACTAATGTTTACTTGGGAATTCTTGGTCAAATAGCTTTTGCTGCGGCTATTTTTTTCTGGCCATTCATAGATCATCTACTCATTAAATGGTTTCCCAAGAAAGGAATGAGCATCAAAATTGGTTTTCTAGGCTTCACTTTTTACCTGGCTCTCACAGTTTGGGAAGCCTTGACTTGAATATAACTCAAAAGGATGGTGTTCCATGTCCCTGAATACTAAAAGAATAATCATTGCGGTGATTGGTCTGTTTTTTATGGGTGCTCTATTAATTGTTGGAACCATTGAAAGCAATAAGAGGATTCTGGGGAAAAAAGCCGCCATCAAGGTATCTGCTACCAGTAAAAATTGCGTCGACTGCCATTCAGTAAAAAGTGCTTCACTCGTTGAACAATGGAGAGACAGTAAGCACGCGATAAGAGGCGTTGCCTGCATGGATTGCCATGAAGCTCAAAAAACGGATATCGATGCCTGGAAACATGAAGGACAAACTATTGCTGTTATCGTGTCACCAAAAGATTGTTCCAAATGTCATGCAAGAGAAAATGAAGAGTTCCAGGCATCGCATCATGCTGATGCAGGAAAAATCCTGGGATCACTCGATAATGTTCTCGCTGAGGTAGTAGAAGGCAATACAGGAAGACTGGGATTGGATGGCAATTCTCCTGCAGCTATCAATGGTTGTTGGCAGTGTCACGGGTCTGTTGTGAAAATTGGCAAAGACGGCAGACCCACCCCGGCCACTTGGCCCAACACAGGAATAGGACGAATCAATCCCGATGGTAGCAAGGGGTCATGCACGGCTTGTCATTCGCGTCACATCTTTTCTCCTGTGGTGGCACGTCAGCCTGATAGCTGTGGAAAATGTCATATGGGACCCGACCATCCGCAGAAAGAAATTTATGAAGAATCCAAACACGGCATCGCTTTCAAAGCATTTAAGGAGTACATGAAACTGGATGCGCAACCATGGAGAGTGGGAATAGAATATACTGCCGCCCCAACCTGTGCCACCTGCCATATGAGTGCAACACAGGAACAAATGGTCACTCATGATGTTGGCAGACGAATATCCTGGAACCTGCGCCCGCCTATCTCAGAAAAAATTGATGCCAGGGCAATCAAGGCAGGAAAAAATGTTGAGTCCTGGCAACAACGTCGCAAGAACATGAAGAATGTCTGTGGTAAATGTCATTCAGAAAAATATGTAGATGGATTCTATGTGCAGTTCGATTCCGCTATCAATCTGTACAATGAGAAGTACGGAATTCCTTCAACGAAAATCATCAATATGATGAAGGCTGGGAATGTTTTAACCGATATAGACTTCGATGAGGAGCTGGAATGGACCTATTTTTATCTTTGGCATCACGAAGGACGGAGAGCACGTCATGGAGCTTCCATGATGGCTCCCGATTACACTCAATGGCACGGGTTCTTTGAGCTAGCCGAAAGGTTTTACATTCACTTCGTTCCACAGGTACGGAAAGCCTGTGAAAAGGCCATTCATAAGAAAGGCGCAACCGCGACTGCAGCAATTGAGGTGCTTAAAGAGTTGGACAATATTTTAAACCAAGAGGAACACAAATGGTTCCTTGGGAAAATGTCTGATGATGAAAAGGCCAGCAGAAAAGCAGCGGCCGATGAGTTTAAAAAAAGATACGCACAGCATTAATTCAGAGGGCATCTTTGGGTATGGGAAAACAAACGGTGAACTTGGTTCCCGAATCTACCTGGCTTTGCACATCCAGTTCACCATCATGCAACTCCACAACTTTTTTACAAATGGCAAGACCTATCCCAGTTCCAGAGTATTCACTCCGGCCATGCAGACGTTCAAAGGGTTTAAATATTCTTTCCTTATGTTTTTCATCGAACCCAATACCATTATCCCTAATAGAAATCAAGTATTGCTGACGGGCATTCCTTTCTACTTTTAAGAAAACTTTTGAAAGCTCTTCCGCTTTCGAGTATTTCAAAGAATTAGATAATAGGTTTTTAAACAACTGATACATTTGAGACCTGTCTGCAAGCACCTTGGGCAGGGTTTGTGCAGTTATATTTTTCTTACAACCAGGAAAACTTGGCTCTAGGTCATCAATCACTTCTATCACCACCTTGCTTAGATCCACCAGCTTGAAGGTTATTTTCTGAGAAACGATTTGAGATAACCTTAATAAATCATCAATCAACGTGTCCATGCGTTCAGCCGCTTGTTGCATGCTTCTCAGGTATTGCCGGGCAGTCTCGTCCATTTCATCACCCATGAGATTCTGAACGCGTTCGCTAAATATCAGGATTTTTCGTAAAGGTTCCTTTAAATCATGTGCCGCAAAGGAAGAAAAATCCTGAAGCGCATTATTACTTTGCTCTAAATCCCTGGTGCGCTTTTTGATATGTTCTTCCTGCACGTCCAAAGCATGCTTCAAATCATCTTTGGCCTTTTGCTCGCTTGTTATATCTATGGCCATTTCCATAAGAAGGGTTGTGCCATCTATATCTTCGAAAGGAGTTATAACAGTCAGGTAGGTCTTGTCATCTGGGGAAGTCCATATATTTGATTCTGTCTTGAAGGAATCAAAACTTCTAAAGGTGGTGCAAGGCTCACAGGGTGTTGATCGTTCATGCATCAACTGATAACACTTCTCGCGATCAGGATCTCCAAACCTGTCTCGAAACATTTTATTGGCAAAGGGAACAGAGTAATCATTCGCTTGTAAATGAAAGCAAACTGGCAACTGGTCAAGCATATTGAAAAATTTTTGTCTCTCGTTCTCAATTCCCTCTTCCCCTTTCTGACTCTTAACTAATTCATCCATTAATATAGATTTTATGGAATCAGGACTAGTGATACCTCTATCAAACCGCAATCCCTGTTCAGCCAGAGCTATTTTCAGCTGCTCCCAGTTGTCAATTATGGATAGTCCTTTATAAATCGGATACATCAAAGCCAAAACAACAAAAGAAATTGTCGTCAATACAAATTCGATTTTTTCATCAAAACCCTCAGCCTCATCAGCAAATAAAACTCCCTCCAAAACAAACTCCCAAAACAAGCTCAACAAAACAGTTGCAAAAAACACATAGAATATTTGCAGTAAAAAGTTTTTTTTCATTGCTATATTTTTGGGAAAACAATTTAATACATAGACAGAAAGCTAATAATATATTTTCACATCTACATGCATGATAAGCCTTAGCCGGAATACCCCGCCTAAAGGAAACAAACTATCATCAGCATAAGTTCACTAATTAGTTTTTTTTCAGGCCTTTTAACAATGGGCCTATTAGTAATCCAAGCTGTGTATTTTTAATTTTATGGCCCATAAAATCCGACAAGACCATTCCGTCCTTACCTCTGAAGAAATCACTCAGAAAACTTATAAATGTGATTTATGGCGGGGAGGATTTGAAGGAGTACTCTCCTCTGGCGCCCAAACTTTCTGCCTGTTCATAGCTATAAGATATTTTAATGCAGAAGAAATCACCAAAGCTCTGATCGCCGCCGCCCCTTTCATGGGAATGTTCCTTTCCATGGCCCTATTACATTATGCATCTGCGACCAACTGGAAAAAATCTACCTGGGGTGCCATACCTTCAGTGATTACGAGCGCCTGCCTTCTTATTGCCGCGTGGGCAACATCCTTAAACCTGTTCGCCGCCTTTATAATCATCGCGTATATCTGCCGCAGTGCTCTGCTTCCTTTTATCACCGATATTTATGGAGACAACTATCCGGCAGATCGTCGTGGGGCATTCTTCTCAAAACCGTTGCTCTTGTCGGTCGGCGTAGCAGCCTTATCCGGGTTTATAGGATCCAGCGTCCTTGAAAAGGATATCGAATATTATCCACTAATCTTTAGCTTTCTCGGATTATGCGCCTTTTTCAAGGCTATAGCCATATATAGTATGCCATCAAAGCCAATCGATCAGAGCCCGCATGAAAACCCTTTCGGAAACATGAAGTACATTTGGCATGACCGCTCTTTTGGTTACGTTTTGCTGACCTGGTTCATCATGGGATTTGCAAATTTGTGGACCCTTCCTTTGCGAGTGGATTACGTCACTTCACCGGAATGGGGAATTGAAGGATCGGCTGTTTTTGTAGCCATGATCATCACGGTCATTCCCGAAACACTAAGAATGCTTCTCATTCCATTCTGGGCAAAGCTGTTTGATAAAATGAACTTCGTCATTCTCAGAATGATTCTGAACCTGGCCTTTGGCGCAGGTGTCTTACTGTTTTTCATCACCTCCAACCCCTGGGTCATTGGTGCTGGTTCTGCTCTGATAGGAATTGCTTTTGCCGGGGGTAGCATTGCCTGGAACTTATGGGTCACCAAATATGCTCCTCCCGGAAAAACGGGTGCTTATATGTCGGTACATGTCAGCCTGACAGGAATTCGCGGTACCCTGGGTCCGATAATAGGTTATTGGGTGGTGGGTTTGATCGGGGCTCGAAATATCGGCATAGTTTCCTGTGCAATGATGCTTTTGGCAACTTTAATGCTCATCCCGGAAATCAAGCATGGAAGGCGAAAGCTGGCCTGACAGCAACCCTTTGTCCCATCCTATTACTTTGATATAATATATAGGTAAGGTTTCCGCTTATTTTCACCGTTTAATTATATAGAAGCCCCGAAAACCTCAACCCGCAAAGCCATCATGGCCGGAAAAAACTTCAGCCTCAAAGATATCAAGTTACTGGCAGATCACTATTCCCGTGTGGGTGCTCCAGAGGCCTGGGCCCTGTTCCAAACTATCCAGTCTTTTTACCCACCGGGGCAAAATCCTGACAAAAGAGACCCCATTGATCCCCTCGAAGTATTGAAGGGAATCAAAAAGTCGGGTTTCCAGCCGGAAAGTCAGGAAAAAAGCCTGGCATGGTTGAATTCTCTTCGAGAAAAGTTAAACCGTGAACTCTTCGATATTATTTCTCGCCAGGAGAATCCTGCTGAACTGATAGTGGGGCCAGACTATACATTCATTCAGGTATTGGAAAACCCACAACCTAAGAACGTAGCTCCTCCGTCAGCAAGAAAATTTAAGGAATCTGAAATCACTTTTAATCTGCCGGATGAACTAAAACTGGAGTTCGAGCAACAGCTGGAACGCTTGAAAGAGCGAGAGGAACAAACCAGTACCCAAATGCGGGAAATCCTTGCTAAAGAAAAGGAACTGGAAGAAAACAAGGTACACCTTGAAAAAGAAAATGCAGAGTTCCGCTCTCGTCTGCAAAAACTGCGCGAGGAAGAACAAAAGCATAACGATCAATCAATAGAACAAACCGCAAAAGAAACAGCCCGGCTATATCAAGAACTCGAAGAAACACGTCTGGAACTGGCAAACCTCCGAAAAGAAAGAAACCAACTACTAGAAGATCATGAAGCATCTCGCTCAAAGTTGGACACAGATTTTTCACGAAGAGACGAGATATTCAGAGCGAAGTTTGATGAGATGACAGAGTTGATGGGGAAACTGTTTACTCAGGAACAGGCCCTCCAACAACGTAAAGAGAAGGACTTCAAAACCACGAAAGCAAAACAGGTACAGTTCAAAAAGGATTCTCTACAACAGGCTAAAAAAAACCAGCAACTTCTTAAACTCTCAAAATCTCTAGAGTCCGAAAAGAAAACCTTCAAGGGCCGACTGAAAGAAGAATTTGAAAAACGAAAAGAGGAACTGGAGCATGAATACCAGAGAAGGTCAGAGTATCATATTAGACGGTTAGAAGAGTTTGATGAAGATGAAGAGCGCCTGGGCCGTGAAAATGAAAAACTGAAAATCCGTGAGCAGGGACTAGCCCTGGAAGCGCAAAAAAAAGCGGATGAGGCTACAAAAAAGCGCTTGGCAGAGATAGAAAAGTTGGAAAAAGAGCTCACACGAAAACAGAAGATTCTCAACAAACAAGAAAAAGAGAATGATGTCGAGAAGGCGAGTCTCCTGAAGGAAATGAGTGGCATTGAAGCCGGAAAGTTTGCTGTCGACCAGATCAAAACAGCCGCGAGTACCCAGGCCAGTCTTTTAAAAAGAAAACAAAAACTAGTCAAGGCAATGGAAGCAGATCGCCTGAAGGTGGAGCAGGAAATCAAGGAAAAAACACGGGAACTGGAAGAAACCTTTAATGAAGAAACCCAAAAAGTAGCCGACCAAACCAAAACCCTCCTTGAAGAGCAGAAGCGCCTGAGAAATAAAGAAAAAGCTTTATTGGATCGTGAGACCGAAGAACTTCAACGCATGAATGATGAGTTTGAAGACTTTAAAAACTCTCTTGAGGTAGAACAAATAGAAAAAGATATGGCCCTCGATGCCAAAGAGGAAAAACTTGAACAGGAAGAACAGAAAATTCTAGCTCTCCAGCAACAACAAATGGCAGATGAAAAACAAGTGCGTGAAAGAATATCTGAAAGAGAAGCAGAAGCAATGCAAGAGCTTCAGGAAATTCAACTCATCAAGAACGATGTCAGTCAGCATCAAGAAGAAGTGAGGAACTTTCTCACTGATTTTAATGACACCTACTCCGATATCCTTAATTCGCAAAATTCTGAGTATGAAAAATTCAAGGCAAGAATTTCCTCCATGGAGGAAGAGGCTGTACGCCTGACCTCAAACTTAAAGAAAAAGGAAAAATCCATTACAGAAGAAACTATTATTGCCGAAAGAGAACTGCGCGAAAGACTTCAGCACAAGGAGTCACTGGTTGACTCCATGGAGGACGACCTAAGAAAGCGTGTGGATGAATACCAGCATTTCGTCAAGGAACTGTCTGAAGTGAAGCAGTCAATGACCGAAGAGGACGAAGCCAGAAAAGCAGAGTTGATGGACAACCTGTCCCACTACGAAAACAAGCTAACAAGTTTAGGCAAAGCCTTTGAGGAGCTTTCGGAAGCATTTCAGACAGAAAAAGAAAAAGGTCAGGTTGAGATTGTCTCTGAAGAAGATGAAAAAAAACCTATGGAGTACGACGACGCTCTGGCCAAGGCCGAATGGCCTCAGGCGATCCGTCAACATCTGGCCATGGTCCCTTCTAGCGAACTAAACCCGCATATCATAGACTATCTATATAAATTCAGTGAAAAATGGGATGAGTGGGTGCGTATTCCCGAAGGAAGTTTATTGATGGGACACCCTCGCTCCAAAGACTCAGCACCTCACAAACAAGTCCAGATTGAAAAACCTTTTCTGATTAATAAATATCCTGTTACCAACATCGAGTTTTTTCGCTTTGTCAAAGAGACTCAATACAAAACCGAAGCGGAAACCTTAATAGATGCCATCGTCTATCAAAACGGGAGTCTGGCTCTACAAGGTGCCGGTGACTACCGATCTTCCTTTGCCAATCCTAGCATGGGACCGATTAAAGATGCTTTCTGGCTTTGCCCTGACGGCCAACCCGACTCTCTATACGGTAAGCACAATCACCCCGTCACTCAAATAACTTGGAATGATGCACAGGCTTATTGTAAATGGCAAAGTGAAATAACCGGACAAAACATTCGCTTGCCGAGTGAAAAAGAATGGGAATATGTCGCCAGCGATTTCGGCAAAACTCCACCCGACCAGTTTTTCTGGGATGAACACCGCATTGTCGAGTTCTGCAATATTGAAGAAACCGGCATTCTCGACACCATGCCGGTTGACTATTTCCCCGAGTATGAGTATTCGGGTGAAACCAGAGACCTTTTTGGCAATGTCTTCGAATGGGTGCAGGACTCGCATGACAAAAACACCTCTAGCGGATCGTCCTCAGGCTTGGAATATAAAATAGCGCGAGGAGGAAGTTTTATCACTCATTACAAGCATATTGCCGTTTGGCGGCGAATTTCATTTCTAAGGAGCTATTGCACATCGTTCCTCGGTTTTCGAACCGTCTGCGATGACGCTTAACCTCTGCCTCTAAGGCTTGATCCCTTAATCAAATATTGTTATAAAAGTTCTCCACTATTTCTAACCTTTTCCTTAACTGGGAGAAACTGTTTTGAGTAAACCTTTAGTTGGCATCGTAATGGGAAGTGATTCGGATTTCACAACAATGGAAGAAGCCAGTAAAGTACTGGAGCAGTTCAATATAGCTCATGAAGTTCTTGTAACCTCAGCTCACCGTTCTCCGGAAAGAACCCGGAAATACGTGTCAGGGGCTAAACGCAGAGGCATCAAGGTGATG
>JAJDBI010000136.1 GCA_029261435.1 Nitrospinaceae bacterium | reverse complement strand
GGTGCCGCGAACTATGGAGTCGTCGATGATTGCGATACGCTTACCAGCGATCATTGTTTTTACCGGGTTGAGTTTCAGCTTCACGCCAAAATGCCGGATTTGCGATTGTGGTTCAATAAAAGTCCTGCCGACATAATGGTTTCGAATGATACCCATTTCAAAGGGAATACCGCTTTCCTCGGCGAACCCCATTGCCGACACAACCCCTGAATCGGGCACAGGCACAATGATATCAACGTCAGCGGGGCTTTCCTGAGCCATGGCTCGTCCCATATTCTTGCGGACGTTGTACACATGTTCCCCAAAAATGAAGCTGTCAGGACGCGCAAAATAAATATGCTCAAATACACAATGCTTGGGTTCGACTTTTTTAAACGGGAAAAATGATTGCATCCCTTGATCATTGATCAGTATCACTTCGCCCGGCTCAACCTCACGGATGAACTCGGCTTCGATAAGATCCATGACACAAGTTTCTGAAGCCACGATGTAAGCGCCATCGAGTTTGCCCAGACAAAGAGGACGAAACCCATGTGGGTCGCGGGCGGCTACCAACTCAGTCTCGGTCATCAGAACCAGAGAATAGGCACCACTGACCTGGCTCAATGCATCAGCGGCTCGATCCACAAAAGTATCTGCTTTTGACTGGGCCATTAAATGCACGATGACTTCGCTGTCGTTGGTGGACTGGAATATCGCTCCCTGGGCACCCAACTCTTTACGAATGGTTTGAGCGTTAACAAGGTTGCCGTTATGAGCCAGAGCCAAAGAACCGGCTGAATAGTTGATCATGCAGGGTTGAGCGTTAACCAGTTCGCTGCTTCCCTCAGTAGAATAACGGTTATGGCCGATGGCCAAAGAACCCGGTAGCTTCAGAATTCTATCTGGATTAAAGATGTCTGCGACGAGCCCCATACCCAGCTCAATATGCATCTTGGAATGGTTGCTGGCGACAATGCCTGCGCTCTCCTGGCCCCGGTGTTGCAACGCGTACAGGCCGAGATAAACCAGGTTTGCCGCCTCGGGATGACCGTATACTCCTACGACTCCGCATTCCTCATGTAGTTTGTCCAGCATAGTTCCCCAGTGAAGTTTTCCAGATTTTTTTTAAGACGTCGATTTCCTGTTTAACAATTTCTTTGTCATTGACCATTATTGTGAAATGCGAACCGCCCACTTTACCAATTAGGGAAAAGTCGACAGGAAACGCCATGGCCAGGTCTTCGATCTCGTTAATTCGTTCTTCGGGAAAAGAAATAATAATCCGCGATTGAGTTTCCCCGAACAACAACGTGTCATTTCTTAATGTGGATTCCAGTGTAAGTGTGGCACCTAAAGTTTTACAACCAGGTGAAAAACAAGATTCTGCCACCGCGATCGCCAGTCCTCCTTCAGAACAATCATGAGCCGAAGAAATGAGGCCTTTATGAATCAACTCCCGGCAAAAATTCTGAACCTGTTTCTCGTGTTTTCGATCCAGAACAGGAGGTTTTCCTTCACTGCGATCAAACATGACTTTCAGGTATTCGGTTCCTCCCAGTTCCTCCATGGTAAAACCGATGAGAGCGATTAGATCCCCGGATTTTTTAAATCCTTGAGTCATGACCTTCTTCTGATCTTCGATCAGGCCGACCACGGCAACGGTGGGGGTTGGGTAAATTGCATCTCCTTTGGTTTCATTATAGAGGCTGACATTACCACTGACTACTGGAATATCAAAAAACCTGCAGGCATCGCCCATGCCTTCTACAGACTGCTGAAACTGCCACATAATTTCAGGTTTTTCAGGGTTGCCAAAATTAAGGCAATTGGTCAGGCCTATGGGTTCGGCTCCGGAACACACCACGTTGCGGCAGGCTTCAGCAACGGCGATCGCGGCACCCTCATAGGGATCGAGATAGCAGTAGCGGCTGTTGCAATCTACCGAAATGGCGATTGCTTTATCAGTATCCTTAATGCGAAGAACAGCGGCGTCAGAGCCGGGCAGAACCAGCGTATCCAGACGCACCATGTGGTCGTATTGTTCGTAGACCCATTCTTTGCTGGCGATATTCGGACAGCCCAGAAGTTTTTTCAATGCGGTATCTCCGCGTGAAAAGTCGGGGATTTCGGTCAGGTTAATGTGGACCACCTCATTGAGATATTCTGGTCGCTTTGTGGGTCGTTTCAAATCCAGAGCCCCATCGACAACAGGAAAGATCGGCAGGTTCACCACTTCCTTTCCTTCAAACTGAATCCGAACGTTGGACTCTTCGACGACTTCACCGATGATGGCTGCGTCCAGCCCCCATTTGTCGAGAATGGCAAGGGCTTCTTTTTCATGACCCGGTTTTATCACGAACAGCATGCGTTCTTGCGACTCGGAAAGCAAAATCTCATAGGGGATCATGCCTTCCTCTCTCAAGGGAACTTTTGACAGATCCATAAACACCCCGGTTTCAGCCCGATGTGCCATTTCAAATGAGGATGAGGTAAGCCCTGCGGCTCCCATATCCTGCACGCCCACTACCCAGTCACATTGAAACAACTCAAGACAAGCTTCTATCAGAAGTTTTTCGGTAAACGGGTCGCCGACCTGGACAGTGGGTCGCTTGTCTTCGGTGTTTTCATCAAATTCGGAAGAAGCCAGAAGACTTGCACCATGAATTCCATCGCGCCCTGTTTTGGAGCCGACATAAAGAATCTGGTTACCCACTCCGCCAGCGCCAGCCAGAAAGATACGATCTGATTTGACCAGTCCCAGGCAGAATGCATTGACCAGGTTATTTCCGTTGTAGCAGGAATCAAAATAAATTTCGCCACCGACAGTTGGAACACCGGTGCAATTGCCATAACTGGAGATGCCATCGACCACTCCATTGAGCAGAAACCGGGTGCGTGGTTCTTCCAGTTCGCCGAATCGTAATGAGTTCATCAAAGCTATTGGCCGTGCACCCATCGTGAAGACGTCTCGCATGATACCGCCTACACCGGTTGCCGCGCCTTGATGAGGTTCTATAAAAGAGGGATGGTTGTGGCTTTCAATTTTAAATGCGACAGCGAGGCCGTCACCAATGTCTATGACGCCTGCATTTTCTCCCGGGCCATGCATAACCCGGGGGCTTTCGACCGGAAGTTTTCTCAAATAAGGACGGGAACTTTTGTAGCTACAATGTTCGCTCCACATGACAGAAAATATACCCAACTCTGTCATGTTCGGGGTGCGGCCTATCAGGTCAAGGATGCGTCGGAATTCTTCCACGGTTAAACCGTGTTCCTTGACAATTTCGGGGGTGATTTCTGGGCCGGGTCGATTTTTTTTATGTTTGTCCACAGTGTTAGGAATTTGAAATAAGAGATTGAAAAATAATTTGACCATCTGTTCCGTTCAACTGCGGGTCGGCACAACGTTCAGGATGCGGCATCATTCCCATCACGTTTTTTTGCTCATTGGTCACACCAGCCACAGAACCTACAGAACCGTTAGGGTTGGACTCTGCCGTAATATTTCCCGTTGCATCGCAGTATCTAAAAAGGATTTGCCCATTTTCTTCAAGCTGATTCAAAGAAAAAGGGTCGATGTAGTAACTCCCTTCATGGTGAGCGATGGGGATTTCGAGAACCTGATTTTCTCCACATTGTCGTGTGAACGGGGTGTCAGTATTCTCAATACGGACAGATACATTTTTACAGATAAACTTTCGTGATTGGTTTTGGATCAACGTGCCAGGTAGCAGGCCAGACTCCAGAAGAATTTGGAATCCGTTGCAGATCCCGAATACCTTGCCGCCGGCTTTGGCGAAACGGATAACAGAGTTCATGATTGGAGAAAAACTGGCAATAGCCCCGGCCCGAAGGTAATCCCCATATGAGAAACCGCCGGGCAGAATCACTAAATCAAAGGACTCCAGATTGACTTCTTCTTTATGCCATAGCCAATGGGTTTCCTGATTCAGGATATTTTTAAGAATATGATTACAATCGTGGTCACAATTGGACCCTGGAAATACGACAATGCCACACTTCATTTTATGTCGGTTCGATTCGTTTTGGAGTGTTATTCAGTGGGAACAAGGTTGAAACGGAAGGATTCAATAACCGTATTTGCCAGGAGTCGTTCGCACATCTCCCTGACTCGTATTTCGGCTTCCTCTTCCGATGCAGAATCAAGTTTGATTTCCAGATATTTGCCGATATTGACATCCAGCACTTCGTCATATCCCAAATCGTTTAACGCATGGTGGACGGTTTTTCCCTGTGGATCGAGTACACCTTCCTTAAATGTCACATGTATTTGGGCTAGCATTTCTTTAACCTTAGCACAGAAGTTTATTCAATTCAGAAGGCTTTGTAACAGGAAAATGCCGAAAGCCAAAGACCAATTTTTGACCGGCCCAAAATATTATGATAAACAATGAGTTAGGAAGTTCCATTCTTAGCA
>JAJDBI010000135.1 GCA_029261435.1 Nitrospinaceae bacterium | reverse complement strand
GTTTCGGGTGGGACGAGGAATAAAATTTTCATGGGATTGAACAACTTTTTCCTTTAAAATTAGACTCTTAATGTTACCACAGAAAACCTGAAAGGACGGCGTGATGCCCATCGTTACCGTGACCAATATGTTTCCCGAATCAGCATTGGAAAAACTGGTGTCGCACTGTGACTTACGGACCAATCAGACGGAGTTTCCGCCCACGACTGAAGATCTTAAAAGATATGCTTCAGAAAGCACGGTGATCGTTACTTACTTATCGGACAAAATTAACCGGGACATTATTGATTGTTCGGAGAATTTGCGGCTAATTGCCAATTATGGAGCTGGGTTCAACAATATTGACGTGGCGTATGCCGCTAAAAAGGGTATCTGGGTGACCAATACTCCGGGAGTTTTACATGAAACTACTGCCGATTTAACTTGGGCTATGATTCTTGGGGCTGCACGACGTATTGTTCCTGCCGAGCGTTTTACTCGTGAAAACAGGTTTAAGGGGTGGCAGGCTAAAATGTATCTGGGTGGTGATGTTTATGGAAAAACCCTGGGCATAGTAGGTTGTGGTGAAATTGGCTCGGCGGTTGCCCGTAGAGCTTCGGGTTTCAAAATGCGAGTTCTCTATTGTAACCGCAACCGACTACCGGCAGAAAAAGAGCAAGCCTTGAATGCAGAATACACCCCGTTGGAAGAATTGCTCCGGCAATCGGACTTTGTTACTGTTCATGCTCCTTTGACCGAGCAGACCCAACACATGATTGGTAAAGAACAGTTTTTACTGATGAAGCCCACGGCTTATTTCATTCATACCGCCCGGGGTAAAGTGGTGGATGATAAAGCTCTGGTCGAAGTGCTGAAAGAAGAAAAAATTGCTGGAGCGGCACTGGATGTTTATGAAAACGAGCCAGCGCTTACTGAAGGAATGACCGAGCTGGAAAACCTGATGTTGCTCCCGCATATCGGCAGTGCCAGTCATGAAACCAGGGATAAAATGGCAGACCTTGTTGCCGATAATGTGTTGGATGCTTTGGCAGGTAAAACTCCGCGTTGCCTGGTGCCTTCCTGGGAAAAATAATATTCGTCAAACGTTAAAGCGGAAATGCATGATGTCACCATCTTGAACGACGTATTCTTTTCCTTCTACTCTGAGCTTTCCGGCGTCTTTAATTCCCGCTTCAGATTTATGTTCGATCAGGTCTTCCAGACTATAAACTTCAGCGCGGATGAATCCTTTTTCGAAATCGGTATGGATCACTCCCGCTGCAACCGGAGCTTTCGCATTTTTGGGGATCGTCCAGGCCCGGGTTTCTTTTTCTCCTGCAGTGAAGAAGGTGGAGAGTTCGAGTAACCCGTATCCGGCAGAGATCATGCGGTCAAGCCCGGTTTCGGTCAGCCCCATTTCCTCCATAAACATTTGTTGTTCTTCAGGGTCTTCAATCTCCATAATTTCGCCCTCTATCTTTCCAGCCAGGGCGACGACGGAAGACCCATCCTGTTCGGCAATTTGTTTGACCTTTTGTACGAGTTCATTGTCCGTGTCGCCGGGGTCCATGACATTACAAATATAAAGAACTGGTTTGGCACTTAAAAGGGTCAGGCTTTTAACGTACTGTTGCTGCTCATCGTTGAAGCCGGTAACGGTTCGTGCCGGTTGATTTTGATCAAGGGCTTTGGACAGTTTTGTGAGTACTTCAACCTGCATGCGGGCTTCCTTGTCTCCAGATTTCGCCAGCTTTTCAATCTTGGTTTTTCGGCGGTCGAGAGATTCGATGTCAGAAATTATCAACTCGGTGTTGATGGTGTCGATGTCGGAGGCCGGATCGATGGTGTCGCTGACATGAGGGACATTACCATCCTCGAAACAGCGAACTACATGAGCGATAGCATCCACCTCGCGGATATGGCCAAGAAACTTATTTCCCAGACCTTCTCCTTTTGATGCACCCTTGATGAGTCCGGCGATGTCAACAAACTCCATGGTCGTGGGGACAATTTTCTGGGTCTTGACGTAGGAAGTGATAGTGTCAAGACGTTTATCGGGAACCGGTACGATGCCGCTATTGGGTTCGATGGTGGTGAACGCGTAATTCCCAGCCAGGGCTTTAGTGCGTGTTAAAGCACCGAACAAAGTTGATTTCCCCGCATTGGGGAGGCCGACGAGGCCGCAGGTGAATCCCATAGAACTTTAATTCCTTTTTTATTAGGTTGTCCCTTAGCAGGGAGGGCAGTTAGTATTATTTTTTAGTCAAAACAGCTTTTTGTTCGCGCAGTTAAGCCATTGCTATTTGCCTCCGCGGTGTGTAGAGAAGGGTTTTAGAAAAAACAGAAACAAGAATACCAGAAAAGCGTAGCCAGCGATGACTTTAAAAAACATCTGTGGGGTCATGAAACTGAATAAAGTGAGAAAAATAACTGCCCCGACACTGCCATAGGCTCCTGCGAGTCCGGCCAGTTTCCCGGTAAGGGGCTTGGAGATCAAGGGGATTACGGCAAAACACGCTCCATTTCCTGCTTTTAAGAAAATGGATCCTACTACGGCAAGGGTTATCGCATTGGTAAGCTGCCAACTGGAATCTATCTCACCCATCAACCAGTGGCTCAACATTCCTCCAAAGATCATGATGAAAAGGGTTCTTCGGCGGCCGAACCGATCAGAAATCCAGCCTCCTCCTGGCCGAGCCACCAGGTTCATGAAGGCGTAACTGGCTCCGAGCATTCCTGCTATCCCTACAGAAAGTGAGAAAGTGGTTTCTAAAAATTGTGGGAACATTGAAACGACTGCCAACTCAGAACCGAATGTCAGAGAATAAACCAGACTCAATATAGCGATCTGGCTGAACTCATATTTATTTTCTTCGAGGGTGGGGTGTTGCAGCCTGGGAATATTGATTTTCCAGCATCTCAATGCGTTCAGGAAAAAAAGAAATACCATGCCAAGAATCAGAGCTATGGAAAAGGAATTAGAAATCATGAGAAATGGATGCCGGGAAAGTTTCCAGATAAGCAGAGACACAGCCCCATATACAGGAAATAAAAACAGAATTTGTAAGATCAGGTCCCGGCGTGAAGTGACCTCAATCACACCATGCAAGTCGACTGGAAAATTCCTGCCTTTTACCGGAGCATCGGGGCAAAACCTGTAATAAACGCCTGCCCAGATGAGACAAGCCAACCCGGAAAGACCCGTTGCTACACGCCACCCAGATTCTTCGGAAAAGAGAATGGCAATCAGTGGGAGAGAAAATGCAGCAAATGCCGAGCCGAAGTTGCCCCAACCCGCGTAAATACCTTGGGCCGTGCCCATTTTTTGAGGTGGGAACCATTCAGCGATCATTTTTATTCCGACAACAAACCCGCCGCCGACAATGCCCATCAACAAGCGAGTGATCAGCAATGTCTTGAAGTTTTGCGCTAAGGCGAATCCGAAACACACCAGTGAGGAGAAAACCAATAGTCCACTGAACACTTTTTGCGGGCCGTACTTATCAACCCAGAAACCTATAATGATTCTGGCGGGAATGGTCAAAGCCACATTGCAGATCATCAATACATTGATCTTGGCAGAAGACAGTCCCAGAGTATTCATGATTGTAGTGTTGAAGGGAGCCATGTTGAACCAGGCCACAAAGGTCAGAAAAAAGGCTACCCAGGTCAGGTGCAGAGTGTTCCATTGGGTTTTGCTGAAACCTAGCATCCTGTTGCCATTTTTGGAATTTGTTGGAGGGCGAACGTGGAGCTAAAAAGAGTCATGGGCTGTATAGGGGAAGACAACGGCGGGAAAAGAGATGATTCTATGATCCGTTTATTGTTGTTCGTCTAGGGCTGATTGGTCATCATTTGGTGTGATTTTACCACGCCACTTGGAGTAAATACGATGACCATATCTTTGGTGGTATCGTTGCCCAGCGAGTTGTAGGCATTGTATTCGTAAGTCCAAACCTTTGAACCGTTCTGAATACCTTTCTTGAAAGGAGGCCCAAACATAGCCTGAATTTCTTTATGTGTCGTTGTTCCTGTAATAATGTTTTTGTAAAGGGACTCGTTAAAGTCTTTTCCTGTGGAACCACAACCGTAAACAAAAAATAAACTGGTTAAGAGAATAATATTTAAAAAGCGAGCGCAATTTTTTTTCATTTTCTCATCCCCCATCATGATGCAACAATTTTATATTTTTCCCGATGCAGTTTTGGGTTTACTTGAAATGTGATTTCTATATTGTTCTGTTTTTCTATTTCCTCAAGAAAACTGCTCTCTTCCTCGAACAGCATGTCATAAACCGTTGGATGCATTTCGATATCGATTTTCTTTTTAGTGATGTTGTCGGTTCCTCGTCGTTGAATTTCTCGAATGATTTCGTAGCAGACGGTCGAGGTGCCTTTGATATACCCTTTTCCTTCACAGTAATCACAGGGATCGCAAAGAGTTTGCGCCAGACTCTCGCGTACGCGCTTACGGGTCATTTCCACCAGTCCCAGCTCAGAAATTTTAAGGATACGAGTGCGTGAACGGTCTGGTTTCAGGGCTTGTTTGAGCGCATTGGAAACCATTTCCTTACTTTCCTCTTTAGCCATGTCAATGAAATCCACAATGATGATGCCACCGATGTTTCTGAGTCGAAGCTGATACACAGTTTCTTTAACCGCCTCGAGATTGGTTTTCAAGATGGTGTCTTCAGGGTCACTGTGGCCGACATATTTTCCGGTGTTGACATCAATGGCGACCAGAGCTTCGGTTTGGTCGATCGTGATATATCCACCCGACTTGAGCCAGATGGTCCGGCCTAGAGCTCGATTGATATCCATTTCGATGCCATAGTGATCAAAGATCGGCATCGGGTCTTTATATTGTTCAATTTTGTTTGATAAATGAGGGAGATATGTGGAACAGAATTCCAAGCACTTATTGAAATCTGAGTTCGAGTCGATCACCAACCGCTCGGTATCGTTGGTGAAAAGATCTCGTATAGATCTAAAAATCAGGTTCAGATCTTCGTAAACCAGGTGTGGGGCGCTTAGGTTTTCAGATTGTTTTTTCAGGTTTTCCCAAAGGCGGTGTAGAAATTTCAGATCTGAGTCAAAGTCTGCGCGTGTGGCGTCTTGCCCGGCAGTTCGAACAATATATCCCTCGCCTGGGTTGCCGATTTCGCCGAGCAGAGTTCTCAGTCGTTCCTTTTCGTCTTCTTCTTCAATGCGCCGGGAAACGCTGATGTGGTTGACGGTTGGCATATAGACCAGATAGCGTCCTGGAAGGGTGATGTAATTGGTGATGCGAGCACCCTTGGTTCCCAACGGATTCTTGGCAACCTGCACCAGTATCTCCTGCCCCTCCTGTAAAATATCCTGAATGCGGATTCCGTGATTGGGGCGACCTGGTTTTCCAGCAAAAGGCTCTTCGGTTTCATCTGCGAGAGGGGGAGGGTCCATCTCGTCTTCGAGTCCGAGCATATCGACAACGTCGATATCGCCGACATACAGAAAACCGGCTTTTTCCATCCCGATATCTACAAAAGCTACCTGCATTCCAGGAAGAATTTTAGTGACTTTACCCAGGTAAATATTTCCAACAATGCCTTTGTTGGTTTTGTGTTCAATAAATAGCTCCGAAACCTGATTGTTTTCCGTCAGGGCAACACGAATTTCGCGCTGGTTGGAGTTTATCAGTATTTCAGAAGGCATGGCTTTCCTGTTTCAGTTTGGGTGAATGAAAAATTATAACATGCAAGATGGGCCAAACCTTGAGAAAAATAAAGACCAGCACTTTTGTTTAATGCATGGATCTTCGCATTTCAACATTCAGAAGCAGGCCTACTGCGAAAAAAT
>JAJDBI010000134.1 GCA_029261435.1 Nitrospinaceae bacterium | reverse complement strand
CTGAATGATCATACGTTCCTTATCTGGAATACTCGGGTCATCTGCAAAATGGATGCTCAGTGGTTTCTTCGCCGCATCAGGAGCCTCGAGGAAGCGATAAAAGTTCCCGCTTTTGACCACCGTTACATTGTTGAGGGCAAGAATTTGTTCGAGAACTGAGTAAAGGTCACCAACGGGGATTTTGTTGAAAGTCTGCAAGGTTACCTTGCCTTCAACATTGCCTTCGATTACGTAGTCAATTTTTAATAGTTCACAGAAGGTGGTGATGACATCATAGAGTTCTGTTCCCTCAAAATTGAGAGTTATATGTTTGGCTTCTTTCAGCTCTTCAGGTAGTTCAGGCTCTACACTCACAACAGTTTGAATTTTATCCAGCGAAATTTTTTGACGTTTTTGCAACTCAACTTTTTCAATTTTTTCCTGGGGAGCCTCTGGAGATTCAGGCCTGATAGTATCTTGTGCCTGAATGGTTTTTACCGCAGGTTTGGTGTTCTCCTTGACAATTTGTGTAGATTGGCTGGGGACAAAAAACTTGTTTCCGGTAGCGTCTTCAACAAGATACCAGGTTTTTCCTTTCCCATATCCTCTTTCAATACGAATCAGATCGAATAGATCTCCTTTTGCGGCGGCACCAATTTTCTGGTACTGGGTTCCAGGCCCTTTAAGAAGGGGAGTGTTGTCGCTCGCAATGCGGACTTTTTTCAAATTTGTCGACTTTGGGAGATCCTTGATTTTTTTAGAGTCTATTAATTCTCCTATCTCATCTTGTTGGTCGCTGCTGGTCGGCTTCACCAATACCATGGAATCTATGACATCGGTTTTATTCTTGAGCCGATGCATGGTGGATTTTTTGGTTCCCCCGCACCCGTACCAAGCGGTGGACAAGATGAATATAGCCAGGATGATCGGAATTCGTTTCATATGGTTTTCGCGCCTTGAATTTCAAGTGTCTGAATGAAGCCAGTTATCACTAGACGAGTTTGGATTTCTTCCGGGTCGGTTTTGTTAATTCTTCGCGACTGAAACTCTTCTATAATTAGAAATTTTTCGTTATTTTCTATGCGCATTAAAAACATAGATAGACTTTTAAGGTTTGAACGGATGGAAATTTCTATTGGCACTGCCAGTAGACCTTCCATATATTTAGCCTTCTCCACTTTTGTTCGTTCAATGGTTACTGTTCCTGCAGAAAAGCTTTCGATAAGTTTTTGCAGACTGGCTGCGGCGAGGCCGGTTTGCTTTTCTTTTAAAAACCTGCGAGCCAGACTCGTATGGGTGCTACGGTTTGCATTTTCTTTTTCCTGGTAATAAGCCTTTTGATTGAGAATTTCGTAATATTTCTGGATGAATTGGACTTTGTTTTTAATTGAATCGTCTGCTTTTATCTGTTTCTTATAGATGGGCTCTGCGACAAAAAAGAATAGCAGATAACCAACCACAAATGTAATGCCGGCTAATAATACATTTTTGTCTCTTTGAGTGATATTCATGATCCCGAAGCCGCTTCCAGATCAGCGTGAATGTTGAATTTCTCACCAGCAGATTCGCTGATAATTGTTCCTGCAAAACTTGCTTCTTTGAAAGTTTTGGATTTCTCCAATATGGGGATAAGGTTTGAGGCGACGGGGGAGTACCCTTTGATTTCTATTACACCTTGTTTGACCTTTAAATGTGTCAACCATGTATTTCGAGGCAGAGAATGACTTAACTCGTCCAACACTGGAAGTTTGTCGGGGTATTGCTTGCTTATAGTGTTTAAAATATCCACATAATTCTTCAGGGCTTCATATTCCAAGTCAATTTTTTCCAGGCTGGCGACCTGTCCTTTAATTTCACTCAACTGCTTATCCAGGGTGCTCATTGTTTTATTGGTATAAACCACCCTGTTGACAAACCATCCTGCCAAAAGAAGAACTACTGCAGCAGCCAGGGCTAAAGTTGCTTTGAGATTCACCTTTTTTCTTTTTGGTCGAAGGTCCTGAGGTAAAAGGTTGGTTTCGATGTTTTGTTTTTTCATTTCTCTCAAGCCAAGACCTAGAGAGGTCAGCGTAAGAGATGAGGGTGATGATTCGAGAGTGTTTACTGATTCAGGAGGATGCAGGGCAGTGGTTGAAACTTCTGTTTCCTTTTCTAATTGTTGCGCGATATGGGGTGTCAGAATGCCTCCGCCAGTTAGAAAAATATGACCGACAAGCTCATTGTCTTCGATACTTCTGCAGGATGAGAGAGCTTGTTGTAGCTCGTCGATAAGGGCTTTAGTGATTTCTGCCGACAAACTTTCCAGTTCAGCTGAATTACTTGTTTTCTTCGTGTTTGCTTTCTTGATTGCTGGTTTGGACCAATTCAGGTTTCTCGAGAATTCTATGACATTATTTTTAATCAGGGCAATATCCAGTGCCTCTGGACTGATATCCGCCAGTGCCCATACAGGTGGGCTTTTTTCAATGTCTTGTAAAAGGCCAAGGTTCACATTTGCGTATGTTGAGACATCTAGAATTGTTGGTGTCAAGTTGAGCTTTCGAATTAGATCTAGATAATAATTGGCGATTTCTTTTTTTATTGCCGTCGAAGCAACATGAAAAATATTCCCTTCCTTGGGGGTAAGTTGAAAGGTGTAATATAAATCTCCAAGTCCAGATGAAAACTGGCGTTCCAGTTCAAATGCGACCATGGATTGTGCTGCCTCCAGATCGGGAGCGGGAAGTTCAAACGTTTTAAATGTTACATAACCTCTGGGTAGGCTTACGACCACCGATTCCGGCCAGGTATTTTGTTCTGTAATGAAATGGTTGACCTTGTTGAGAAAATATTTTTCTGCTTTTTCGTCTTTGCCGGTCAAGGGCTTGATAGTAATTGTTTGCTCAGCCATAACTACAATTGAACGCAATTTCTTTCCGAGAAGAGTCAGCGATACCGATTTCTCTCGGATATCAATACCTAAAGATTTTTCTGTAAATATGGATTTCATAAGTCTAAGACGTTATCGTTCCAATAATGAGCGACCATTTTTGCGTTGTTTCCCGATCCAGTTTTTTCGATAACTGTTTCCAGAGTGTGTTCTGTCCTGCTTCCCCGTACTTTTCCGGTGGAAGTGATCCTGAAAATAGTAGAAAGACTGTTAGAGTGGTATCCTTTTTCAGCTCTGTTTTTAAGGATTTCTGCTACCTGCTCAGGGGTATAGATGAAATTTAACACTTCTGCACTTGTGGTGTTTGGGTTTATTGACGCAAATTTGTAAATGGTCAAAAACTGGGCTATACCCTTATACTCCCCTTCCCCTTCCGGGGAGCCGTAAAAAATTTCTTCGGTGACTCCTCTGACTTTCAACAATTCGCTAAGGGTTTCGAGCTTTCCATTTTTTGCTAAATAAGGTGGGTTTTGAGTTCGATAATAATCATCTTCCGCACCATTTAAACGGTGGTTCTTATTTGAGTCAATCCAATCCAGGATAGAATCCGAAATGATATCTTGATCCAACTTTTTCTTGACTCCGGAATAAGCCAGAAGTTTATTGAGTATGATCTTGCTTGACGAATTGATGGAAATTTTTCCATTTTCGTCCTTGATAGTGTAGGTGACGGTTCCATTTCCCAGTTCGATGTCGGTTCTATTGACGATGTCAAAACCCCCATCACCTTCTGTTGGTGCCTTTTCTGCATCGGCGGATGGAGTCTCTCCCGACTTTCCTGCTCCCATGATCCACCCATGTTCATCATGAATGGAATGAAAACTAGCGTCTTTGAGAAGTTCTGCCAATGCTAGATTGAGCCCGGCCTTAGCCAGATAGTAGCTCTCAGTGTCTTCCTTATAGTTTCGAGTTGTATTGACTTCCATTTTCATCGAAAAGGCGAACTCTGTTGCTAATGCCATTAGCAGAACAAGAACCCATAGGACTATCATCAAGGCAATACCGCTTTGATTAGAGTTAAGCTTTTTCATTTTCAGCCTCTTTTATTACAGGAGGTAGTGCAAATTCCATTCCAGAATTCAGCAAAACAATAATTGGAGGCGAAAAAACAGGTTCCACTTCTTTATCCTCTACTTCTTCCCCCGGTTTAGGCTGAGGAATAATCCCAACTGTTATCTCTACGGCTCT